>JBIOYJ010000051.1:0-2290 GCA_044870105.1 Gaiellaceae bacterium
AGCGCGGCCGCGACGGCCACCACCAGCGCGGGAACCGCCGCCCGACGCAGAGTGACACGACTGCCACCCGGGCGCCCGACGTTGGCCGGTGCCTGCTGCCGTTCCCGCTTCGCTTTCCGTTGGCTCATGGGCAGGTCCTTTCAGGACGGCCGGGCATGCTCCCTGCGAATCCGTTCGATGACCTCGTCCGCGACCGAGGGCGACTTCCGCTCGCTCGCCCCGAGCGCCCGCAGCTGCTCGACCGTCCGGGCAAGCGATTCCAGCAGTGCCTGGCAGCGGATGCAGCGCCGCAGATGCCGCGCGACGCGGCGCCGCCGCGGAAACGCCAGCTCGTCCTCGAGGTAGCCGGAGAGGTTGTCGGCGGTCTCGCTGCAACTCGCGGCGAGGCGGTTCCTGATGCTGCCCACGCCGCGTTTGATGCACACACCCAGGGAATGGGTTCCGCGCGCACGAGACTCGACCTCGCCGCGAGGCAGGCGCGCACTTGATTCGGGCGGACTCGCATCTCACTTGCTGGTACAGCGGCCCGGCGGAGCACGGATTCAGGCGTGCGAGGGCTTGGTCGCTACCCGCGGGCGGACAGGCTGGTCGGAATCGCAGGCAACACTGGCCGCATCTCACGGAGACGATGCCGACCTCGATCGACCGCGACACCGTTCAGCGGCTCCTAGCCGAGGAGGCCGCGCAGCTCGTCGAGGTTCTGCCGGCGAAGGAATTCAGCGAGGAGCACCTCAAGGGCGCGATCAACATCCCGCTGAAGGAGCTCGATGAGCGCGCGCCGCGCGAGCTCGACCGCGAGCGACCGGTGATCGTCTACTGCAACGACTACCAATGAGACCTCAGCCCGCGAGCCGCGTGGCGGCTCGAGGCGATGGGGTTTCTCCAGGTGCACGACTACGTCGCGGGCAAGAAGGACTGGGGCTCCTACGGTCTGCCGCGGGAAGGTTCGAAAGTTCCTCCTCGAACGGCTGGAGACGTCGCCCACCGCGACGTGCCGACCTGCAGGCTCGACGAGCCGCTCGCCGGAGTGCGTGAGCGTGTTCGCGCCGCGGGCTGGGACACCTGCATCGTGGTCAACGCGCAGCGCGTCGTCCTGGGCCGCCTCGGCCGCAAGGCGCTCGCCTCCGACAGTGAGGAATCGGTCGAGGAGGCGATGTCGCCGGGGCCGACGACCGTCCGACCCAGCATCGGCACCGACGCGTTGCTGGAGCGAATGCGCCCGCGGAACCTGACCAGCTACCTGGTCACGACTCCAGATGGCCGGCTCGTCGGCCTCGTCCGCCGGGACGAGCTCGAGTAACCCGACGTGCGACCATCAGTACAAGCGAACAGCCGAGGAAACGGAGGAATCGCATGGACGTTCTCTTCTTGATCGGGCGGATCGTCTTCGCGCTCGTCTTTCTCTTCTCGGGATCGACGGTTCACCTGCTCCAAGCGCGCCAGGGCATCGCGTATGCACGCATGTATCGGGTCCCGGTACCCGAGGTGCTGGTGCCGCTCAGCGGCCTGATGGCCGTGCTCGGGGCGCTCTCCGTGATTCTCGGCATCTGGGCCGACCTCGGCGCGTTGCTCCTCGTCGCCTTCCTCCTGCCGGTCGCGTTCTTCATGCACGCGTTCTGGCGGGAGACGGACGAACAGATGAAGGCGAACCAGATGGCGCACTTCATGAAGAACATGGCGATCGCCGGCGGCGCGCTCGTGCTCTTCTATGCCTACAACCAACTCCAAGGCGACGCCGGGCTCTCGATTACCGATCCGCTCTTCGCTCGCGGGTGAGAGTCGCGGCTGCGCGGCTTTCGAAGAGTCGTGCCGACGGACGACGCCGCTGGGAGGTTGGCGCGACGCGGTTCAGGTCAACACCCGATACTTGAGGTGCGTGACGCCGGGCGCCTCGACGGCCCGGACCTGCTCAAGCCGCACCTCCGCGTCCCCGAGGTTGTCGAAGAGGCGAGCACCGTCGCCGAGCAGCACTGGAACGACGTGGAGCTCAAGCTCGTCCAGCAGTCCCGCTGCCAGGTACTGGTTAGCGACCTGGGCGCCACCCCAAAGCATGACGTCTTTGCCGCCGGCGGCTTCCCTTGCCTGTTCGAGCGCGGACTCGATGCCGTCGGTGACGAAGTGGAACGTGGTCCCTCCCTCCATCTCCACGGGATCACGCGGGTAATGGGTGACGATGAACACGGGGTAGTGGTAGGGCGGGTTGTCGCCCCACCAACCCGTCCACTGCTCGTCGCCCCAGGGACCACCGCCGACAGGGCCGAACATGTTCCGGCCCATCACTGCAGCGCCG
>JBIOYJ010000052.1:0-11061 GCA_044870105.1 Gaiellaceae bacterium
AGATCCTCATCCGCCAGCTGGCGATCTTCACCGACCTCGACCGCATCGAGGGCTTCGGCGAGGCCGCGGTGGAGACGCAGGCCGAGCCCGCGCTGGCGCACGGGATGGAGAACTTCCCGATCGAGGAGCTCGAGCTCGGCGTCCGCTCGTACAACTGCCTCAAGCGCGTCGGCATCGAGACGATCGGCGACCTCGTCACGAAGAGCGAAAACGAGCTCGCGGCGATCCCGAACTTCGGGAAGAAGTCGATCGAAGAGGTCAAGGAGACGCTCGGCCAGCACGGTCTGACGCTGCGCGGCGACGAGGGGGCCGCACCGGCGTGAGGCACCGGCGCTCCGGCAGGAAGCTCGGCCGCGACGCCTCCCATCGGAAGGCGTTGTATTCGAACCTCACCGGCGCGCTGATCGAGCACGGGCGCATCAAGACCACGCTCGCCAAGGCGAAGGAGGTGCGCTCGGTCGCCGAGCAAATGATCACGCTCGCGCGGCGCGGTGACGTCCACGCGCGCAGGCAGGCGCTGAAGTACCTGCGCTCGCAGGATGTCGTCCACAAGCTGTTCAGCGACGTGGGCCCGCGCTTCACCGACCGTGCCGGCGGCTACCTGCGAATCGTCAAGATCGGCCCGCGCCTCGGAGACGCCGCCGAGATGGCGTATCTGGAGCTCGTCGACTTCGTCCCGCCCGAGCGGCCGGTTCGGATCGCTCGCCCGGCGGAGGTCGAGGAAGAAGAAGAAGCGGCCGCGCCGCCGGTCGCCACTTAGAGCTCAGCGCGGATGCTCCTCTTCGGCGGCATCCTGCTCGCCGTCTTCGTCATTCCGTGGCCCTGGGGCATCCTCGCCGTCGTCGGCGGAGGCGTGCTCGACATCGCGGAGAGTCTCGTCCTGCTGCGCTGGTCGAGAAGGCGACGCGCCGTGACGGGCGCTGAAGCTCTGATTGGTCAAAGCGCGGTCGTTGCGACCCCCTGCCGTCCCGAAGGACAGGTTCGCATCGCCGGCGAGCTCTGGGCGGCGCGCTCGGCCGCCGGTGCCGACCCGGGCGATCGCGTTGTTGTCCGCGGCCTCGACGGCCTCGTCCTGCTGGTCGACTAGCCGCTGACGCCGAGGCCGGCGCTCACCGCGGCGACTAAGGCGCCGACTCGGCGGCGCCGACATCAGCGCGGGCGGCTTCGCCGGCCCGCGCGTCTGAAATGACCGGTCGACCCAAGTGACGCGCACGACTTCCGCTAGCCGCTGATGCCGAGGCCGGCGCTCACCGCGGCGATGACCAGGCCGGCAAGCGTCACGTAGCCGAGCGAGCCGACGAAGCTCGTCTCGAAGAACCTCCAACGAAGCCACGCGAGCGCGATGAGCTCGAAGGCGACGACGATCGCGGCCGAGATGATCGCGGCCTCGTAGTGCGGGATAAGAAAGGGGAGCGTGTGCAGGATGCCGCCGACGAACGTCCCGACGCCCGTGATCGCCCCACGGACGACTGGATTGCCACGGCCCGTGAACTCGCCGGTGTCGGAGAGACCCTCGGAGTACGCCATGCTGATGCCGGCCGCGATCGCCGTTGCCGTGCCCGCGATGAAGGCGACGTGGGGCCGGTGCGTGTACAGCGCGACCGAAAAGATCGGCGCGATGGTGGACAGAGAGCCGTCGATCAGCCCTGTCAGGGCCGGCTGGACGCGCTGGAGCAGGAACCGCCGCCGTTCGGTCATGGATAAAGCATATCAATCAAACCGCAAACCCATAGAGCGTAAAGCACTCCTTACAACAGACGTCAGGATGCCCTTACGTGCGCCTGAAGCTAACGCTCGAGTACGACGGCACGTCCTTCCACGGGTGGGCTGCGCAGCCGAGGCTGAGGACGGTCGAAGAAGAGGTGCGCGCCGCGCTCGACGCGGCAGTCCCGCGCTGGGAGCACCTCGCCGTCGCCGGCCGTACGGACACCGGCGTCCACGCGCTCGCCCAGGTCGTCTCGGTCGAGCTGATGGATGGGCCGCCCGTCGATCGGGTCGCGGAGGCCCTGAATGCGGAGCTCCCGGACGATGTCGCGGTGGCTGCCGCCGAGCAGGCGGCGCCCGGTTTTCACGCCCGCCACTCAGCCCGGTCGCGCAGCTACCTGTACCGGGTCTATCGGCGCCGATCGCCCTCCCCATTCGAGGCCCGACGGAGCTGGTGGTATCCGCGGCCGCTCGACGAGGAGGCACTGGCGGATGTAGCCGAACTGCTGGTCGGCAAGCACGATTTCCGGGCCTTCACCCCGACCGAGACCGAGCACGAGGTCTTCGTCCGGACTGTGAGTTCCGCCGCGTGGCACCGACGGGACGAGGCGCTCGAGTTCGAGATCACCGCCGACAGCTTCCTCCGCCACATGGTGCGAACGCTCGTGGGGACGATGTTCGAGCTATCACCGGATGAGTTTGCGCGGCTGCTCGAGGGAAGGCCGCGCTCCGAGGCGGGCACGACCGCGCCGCCGTGGGGCCTCTATCTCGTCGGCGTCGAGTACTAGAACCTGTAGGAGCGAGAACGCGAGAGGAAGAAGCCGCGGCGACTTGCGTTGGTGCACCGAAGGCCGATTCGCCGGGACAGGCACTTGAACGCGCCCCGCCGCCACGTTCTCCCGTAGCGGAGTACGTTCCTCGACCGGTTGAGAGCGGTGTCGCCGGCGCAGAGGACCTGTGCCCGGCCGCGGGAGGCCAGGGAGTAGCCGAGGCCCCAGTCGAGCATGCAGTCGGGCGGTCTCGGCGGCAGCGGCTTGATCCCGCCGCGCACGTCGCAGCGCAGATAGGCGCCGCCGTAGACGCAGCCGATGTTCCCGGTCGGCGTCCTGAAGAAATACAACGCCGAACGCTCCGAGGCCGCGGCGGCCGGAACGGCGAGCGCAACGACGGCAGCCAAGAGCAAAACGCGACCCACGGAGAGATCGTATGCCGTCGCTAGCATCAGCTCAAATGGCCGCGACCACGGTTGAGGCACGCGCCGCCGAGCTGCGCGAGCTGCTCAACCACCACAGCTACCGCTATTACGTTCTCGACGAGCCCGAGCTCTCGGACGCCGAGTACGACCGGCTCTACGACGAGCTGCGCGCGCTCGAGGAGGAGCATCCGGGGCTCGTCACGCCCGATTCACCGACGCAGCGCGTAGGCGCGCCGCCCTCGGAGAAGTTCACCAAGGTGCGGCACCTACAACCGATGGGCTCGCTCGACAAGGTGACTGATACGGAGTCCCTGCAGAAGTGGGCCGACGACCTCCGCCGGCGGCTCGACTCCAACGAGCCGATTGCCTACGTGCTGGAGCCGAAGATCGACGGCTCGGCGGTCTCGCTCACGTACGAGGCGGGGCGGTTCGTCCGCGGAGCGACGCGCGGAGACGGGTACCAGGGCGAGGACGTGACGCCGAACCTGCGCACGATCAAGTCGATCCCGCTGACGATGCGGGCGAACGAGGATGCGCCGCCGCCGGTAGTCGAGGTGCGCGGCGAGGTGTACCTGCCGATCTCCTCGTTCAACCGGCTGAACGAGCGGCTCGTCGCCGAGGGCAAGAAGACCGCGCCGAATCCGCGCAATGCTGCGGCCGGGTCGCTACGCCAGCTGAATCCGAACATCACCGCCGAGCGCGATCTCTCGATCTGGGTCTACGGCCTCGGCGCGTGCGAGGGGCTCGATCTGGGCGCCCACTGGGAGACGCTGGAATGGCTGCGCGAGCACGGCTTTCGCACGAACCCGTTCGCGCAACGGCTGGAGTCGATCGACGAGGTCGCCGAGGCCTGCGCCGAATGGGAGCGGCGGCGGACCGAGCTCGATTACGAGATCGACGGGGTCGTGATCAAGGTCGATTCGCTGGAGCAGCAACGGATCCTCGGCGCCCTGCACGAGCGGCCGCGCTGGGCACGCGCCTTTAAGTGGGCCCCGATGACCGCGCAGACGAAGCTGCTCAAGATCGCCATCCGCGTGGGGCGGACCGGGGCGCTCAATCCGTGGGCGATGCTCGAGCCGATCGAGGTCGGCGGCGTCACCGTCTCGAAGGCGACTCTGCACAACGAGGAGGACATCAACCGCAAGGACATCCGCGAGGGCGACGCCGTGATCGTCCAGCGGGCCGGCGACGTGATCCCGCAGGTGGTCGGTCCCGTACTGCCGCACAAGCGCGGGACGAAGCCCTTCAAGATGCCGAAAAAGTGTCCGCTTTGCGGGACAAACGTCGTCAAGCCGGAGGGCGAGGCGATGCACCGGTGTCCGAACAAGGCCTGCCCTTCGCGTGGCCTGGAGTCGCTGATCAACTGGGTGCAGGCCGCAGCGGACATCGAGGGCGTCGGCGAGCAGCTCGTCCGGCGCCTGTGGGACCTCGGGCTCGTCCGCTCGATTCCGGCGCTCTATCGGCTGACGAAGGAGCAGCTGCTCGAGCTGGATGGCTTCCAGGAGAAGTCCGCCTCGAACGCGATCGCGGCGATCGAGGCGTCGAAGCGCGTTCCGTTCAGCCGCGTCCTGTTCGGCCTGAACATTCCCGACGTCGGCTGGGTCACGGCGCAGAGCCTCGCGCGGCACTTCGGCTCGATCGACAAGATCGCGGCGGCCACCCAGGAGGACATCCAGGAGGTCGAGGGCATCGGGCCGGACCGCGCGGAGTCGATCGCCGAGTGGTTCTCGGACAAGGAGAACCTGCGGCTGATCGCCGAGCTGAAGGAGCTCGGGCTGCGACTGGAGATCGGCCAGGAGGACAAACCGATCGAGGGGCCGCTCAGGGGTAGCACCTATGTGATCACGGGAACGCTGGAGGAGTTCAGCCGGGATCAGGCCAAGGCCGCGCTGGAGGCGCTGGGCGCCAAGGTGGCAGATTCGGTCTCCAAGCGGACGACCGGAGTGGTCGCCGGTGAGAGTCCGGGCTCGAAGCTGGAGAAGGCACGGAAGGCCGGTGTGCCCGTGCTGGCCGAAGCTGACCTGAAAAAGCTACTGAGCGGCTAAAACGGTCGCGAAGCGATCCTGGGCCCGCCGTGCCCACCAGTAGGAGACCGGGCGGCCGTTCTGGATCACCGAGAAGACGAAGCGGCGCTTCACGTAGCCGGAGAGCGCCGAGGCGATCGAGGTGGTGCCGGTCTTCGCCAGCACGTTGCCGCGCGCGGGCGGTCGGCGCATCCGGTCCTCGAGCGTTCCGTTGACACCCGCGATCGGAAGCGAGGACAGAAACGGGCCGCGGATCTCGGGGTCCTCCCACGCGGCGCGGAGCACGGCGACGAGCGCGCGCGTCGTGACGCGGTCGAGCGCAGACAGGCCCGAGCCGTCGACGATCCGCACCCCGCGCAGCGGCACGCCTGCCGCGGCCAGGACGCCTCGGACCTCCGCAGCGCCACCGGCGCTCGTGCCGACGCCGTCGCCCACGGCCGAGAGCTGCTTCAGGAGCAGCTCTGACGAGAAGTTGTCGCTGGAGCGGTCCATGAAGCGAACGATCGCCGCAAGCGGAGGCGACGTGACGTCCGCCAACGGGAGGGCATCGGGGCCGGCGCGCCCGATCCCGGTTCCCCCGGAGACGACGACGCCCGCGCGGCGCAGGGCGAAGCGGAACGAGAGCGCGGCAGCGAGCGCAGGCCGCTGTGCGATCCGGCCTGCGTAGCGGCCGCGATCGACCGACAGCGCGGACAGCGGCGGCGACTCGTTGATGTAGAAGGACCGCTTCCAGCCGGGCGCCGTTCGCCGGGAATCGAAGAACGATTCGTCCCCGAACAGGGCTCCGCTCACGAATCTGATCCCGGCCGCACGCACGCGCCGCGCGAGCACGAGCAGGTCGGCGCTCGACAACGTCGGGTCGCCGTGGCCCTGCAGGATCAGGTCGCCCCGCCAGGTCGCGCCGACGAGTTCGCCGCGACCGAGCACGTCCGTCTCGATCAGGTATTCGGGGCCGAGCGCCACCAGCGCGGCGTAGGAGACGAGCAGCTTCTCGTTGGAGGCGGGCGCGAGCGAGCGCAGCTCGTTGCGCGTGAAGACGGTGGTTCCGGTCGTCAGGTCGAACGCGAGCGCCGCGGAGTTGGCCCGCGCGATCTGCGGTACCGCCAGTGCGCGGGCGAGCCGCTTCGCGAGCGTGCCGTCGGCCGCCGAAGCGGGGTAGACGCACGTTCCGATCGCGACCGCCGCGGCGAAGACGGCGGCGAGGCGGCTTCGCGGCATCCGGGCATTGTTCGCAACCGAGCGGCGGACGGTCAAGCGGGATGGGCCGCCCGCCGCACAAAGATAGGCCGTCCGGCCCATGAACGCGGGCTGGGCCGCGCCCATAATCCCTCAAGCCCCCTGCGCCCTGCCTGCCATGCCGATCGATTCCACAACACTTCGCGACCGCATCCGGACCCTCTTGCAGGCTCCGGTCGACGGCCGACGGTCGCGGGAGCGCCTCGAGCGCACGCTGACGGACGGCTATGCCAACACGATGGCGCTGGAGGCCGACCGGCTGCGGATCGAGCGGCGAATCGCCGACGTCGCGTCCGAACTCACGGACACCAACCGTGAGAAGAAGACGAAGGAGCTGGCCTCGCTGTCGAATCGTCTCTCGAAGACGATCGACGACCTCGAGAGTCTACGCATGATGCTGGCGGCCCTGCGCGATCACGCCGCTTCCTCGCAAGCCGCTTAACCTGCCGCGGAAAATGCGTTTCGCTTACGCGTCGCATTTTCCGCGGGATTGATTTACCTCGCTCTCACGGGTACTGCGTCTGGCGGAACCACATCCGCCAGGCGGCGGCCCTTCTTGAGGCCACTGAGGCACGGCCCGTCGTCATCATCAGCCGTCTCGCATGCCAAATCGCCCGTGGCTAGGGTCGATCATCGAGCCATCGGCTGGCACGAAGGCAACGGGAGAGATGAAGACCTGACCTCGCTTCGTGATCATGCGCCGCTCAGGGTCAGACGATCCCGCTGCGGACGGCGTAGACCGCTGCCTGAATCCTGTTCTCGATCTGCAGCTTCATGAGGATGTTCGAGATGTGGTTCTTCACCGTCTTCGGGCTGATGTGCAGATCCGCTGCGATCTGAGCGTTGTCCTTGCCGTTCGCGATCAGCTTCAGCACCTCGATCTCGCGGTCCGAGAGCTCGGCCCGGACGGCCCTCGCGGCCTCGGGCGATGCGCTCGTCGCGCGCACACGCTCGAGCACCTTGCCGGCGATCGTGGGCGAGATGAGCGACTCGCCGACAGCGGCGGCCTCGATGCCTCGGATCACGTCCTGGATGGACGCGTCCTTGAGCAAATAGCCGCAGGCGCCGGCAAAGATCGCGTCCATCACGTCGCCGTCCTGGTCGGAGATGGTCAGGACGACCACGCGCGTCAGCGGCGCGAGGCTCGTGATCTTTTTCGTCGCCTCGACGCCGTTCATCCCGGGCATGTTCAGGTCCATGACGACGACGTCGGGCGTCAGTTCGCGCACGAAGCGAACGGCCTCGGCGCCGGTTGACGCCTCGCCGACGACCTCGACCCCCTGCTCCTCGAGCAGGTTGCGGAGGCCTGTGCGGAAAAGATCGTGGTCGTCGACGAGCAGGACGCGCAACGATTCGTGCCCGGCGTCCCTCGTCTCGAGAGCTTCGCTCACGTACGTCTCCTGGCCTCGGACAGGCGAGGCCGAAAGTTTAGTCAGTGCAAGGAGATCGTGACTGTTCTGCGGCCCCACGCGGCGGCTTGCGCGGTGGACGGGAACCAGAGGTCGATCGTCGCGCCCCGGACGGCGCCGCCTGTGTCCGCGGCCACGCCCTCGCCGTAGCCCGGAATGGTCATGCGTGTCCCGAGCGGGATCACGCTCGGGTCGACGGCGACGACGCCCCAGCCCGCCGGCGCGCCCGTGGCCGTGGGCCCGCGCAGCGCGTAACCGGTGGCAACGACGGTCATCGTCCCGCTGCCCGACGCGATCGGGGCGGGAGCCGGGAGGCCGCCGGACTGTGCCGTCGCGGTCTGCGCGACCGCGAGGCGACGGGCATTGGCGTCGATCGCCTGTGCGCGATCCTCGAGCGAGCCGATCTGCGCCGAATTGAACTGCCGCTGCGCGGCCAGCTGCGCCAAGTACGCGGCGCGCTCGGCCCGCGCCGAAGCTAGGGCAGCGAGCTCTGACCGGGCGCGGGCAGCCAGCTGGCGCAGCTGCGTCTCGCGGCGGGCGAGGCGCCTGGCAAGGCTCCTGAGCCGGTTTCTGCTCGAGATCGTCTGTGCGATCACCTTGCGGTCTTCCTTGGCGGCGAAGGTGATGCCGTCGAGCGCCGAGAGGGCATCGTCGAGCGACTCCGCGCCGAGCACGACGGCCAGCGAATCGGTCTCGCCCTGCTCGTAGAGAGCGCGCAGGCGCTCTGCGAGGCGGCGCTGCGAGACGGCGAGCACGTGGCGGGCGATCCGCAGGTTGTGGCGGGTCTCGGCTCGCTCCTGCCGAACGGCCTGCGCTCGAGTCTCGACGGCTGCCAGCTCCACCCGGAGGCGTGAGAGTTTGCTGTCTAAGGCATAGAGCGTCAGAACGGCGTTGTGTGACTGTCGGGAGATCGAGACGTTCTCGTGCTGGAGCTCGGAGGCGCGCTCGCGCAGCGTCGACGAGTCGGCGCCGATCGCCGCAGGCACGATTGCGATGAGTAGCGCGGTGGCAGCAAAAAGGGCCAGCCGCACAGGCGCTCTCCCCAGCTTCACCCGCACGGGGCAGCACCGTAACAGACCTTGTGCCACGCCAGGACCGTCGTAGCACGATCGATTTTGGCTTCGGTTCCTCGTTTGCGGACGTCCGATTCGGTTGTTAGGGTGCCGGGCTTGTGACGAACCGGCCCCTCCCCCCGGGGCGCCCGGTGAGCCCAGCGACGGGAAGTCGTCACGGCTCGAACGCATGTGGGGCGCTGGCACTCCTTCTTACGGCAATCGTGGCCGTACTCGTTGCCGTGCCGGCGCTCGCCGATCCGTCCGTCTCGTCGAAGCAGGCTCAGGCGCAGAGCGTGCTCGGCCAGATTCAGCAGCTCGACGCGAGTCTCGAGCACGCGATCGAGGCGTACAACCTCGCCACGATCAAGCTGAACAAGATCCGCGGCGACCTGAAGGAGAACGCGCGTCAGCTGGTCGTGGCGCAGAAGAACCTGGGGCAGGCACAGGTGGCCCTCTCCCGCCGGCTCGTCACGATGTACACATCGGGCTCCGACGAATCGACCCTCGCAGTCCTGTTCGGGGCGTCGAGCCTCGACAATCTGATCGACCGGCTCGACACCGCCGACCGCGTCTCCAACCAGGACGCGAGCGTCCTGAAGCAGGTGGTCTCGTCACGCGAGCAGATCCGCGCTCGCCGCCTGCACCTGAAGCAGGCGAAGGCCGAGCAGGCGAAGCTGGTGGCAGAGCGCGCCGCCGCCAAGGCCTCGGTGCAGCGGCAGCTGGGTCAGCGCCGCGCCTTGCTCTCCTCCATCCGCGGCGAGATCGCACGGCTCCGGGCGGCCGAGCAGGCACGCCAGGCCGCGCTCCAGCGGCAGGTGGAGGCGCAGATGTCGACCCAGCATTCGACGGCGCAGGTGCTGGCCGAGACGGCGGCAGGGCCCGTCGCCGGCGGGGAATCGAGTGGCTCCGCAGGGCCGGCCCCGCCTGCCCGTTACGGCGGCGTGGTCGGTATCGCGATGCGCTATCTCGGGACGCCGTACGTGTGGGGCGGCGCCTCACCGAGCGGTTTCGACTGTTCGGGCTTCGTGATGTACGTCTTCGCGCAGGTCGGCGTTTCGCTTCCTCACAACGCCGCGGCCCAATACGGCTACGGCACGCCCGTTTCGCGGGACCAGCTTCAGCCGGGCGACATTGTCTTCTTCAACGGCCTCGGCCACAACGGGATCTACGTCGGCGGCGGCAGCTTCATCCACTCGCCGCACACCGGCGACGTCGTGAAGATCTCCAGCTTGAGCGGCTGGTACGCGTCCACCTACGTGGGCGCCCGGCGCATGTAGCGCACGAGCCGACTGCTCGCTCGCTACGAGTCAGACTGAGGGCGCAACCCGGCCAGAGTTACGGCGACGAGCCGGCGGACCGCTGCCCGGGACTGGAGCCTCCCGGCTGCTGTGAGCGCCTGGACGCTGTAGCTCGCCAACTCGGCCGGCGAGACATCCTCCCGGACGTCGCCGGTCGCTACGGCGTCCGTGAGGAGGTGTCGGATGAAGGCGCTGAGCTGCCGCCGCGCTCGGGTGACGTGCTCACCTCGATGTAAAAGCGCGGCGAGCTCGCTGCCGTGATGCTCGTACTGAATGAGCGCGTAGGCCTCGAGCACTGCCTCGAGCCGCTCACCGGCGCCGTCGACCCTCTTCCCGAGTGCGGCGAGATGTTCGAGGTGGCCGGTGATCTGACGCTCGTGCCAGGCGACCAGGATCGCCTCGACATCCGAGAAATACTTGTACAGCGTCGCTCGTCCGATGCCGGTCTCCTCGGCGATCTGCGACATCGTCACCGACCGCAGCCCATGCCTGGCCACCAGCGTCGCAGTCGTGTGCAGAGTGGCGTCGCGCACCGCACGCCGGTGCGCGTCGATGGTCTCGTCCCACAGTCTCGGCACCGCCTCAGTATACGTTGCGTCTAGCATAGAAACAGTCTGTCTCGTAAACTAACCGCACTCATGAAGGGAAGTGTCGACAGCGACGGCCACATGCCGCTATGGGTGAAGGTGTTTGGGGTCATCGCCCTCGTCCTGGTCGTCGTAGTCGTCGTTCTGGCCCTCATGGGCAACCACGGTCCTGGCCGCCACAGCCAATCCATCGGCTCTGGGGGCTACATGCGGTCATGACCATGGCACCGTCCCTTCGCAGGTTGGCGCTCACCGCGCATGTCGCCTGCTCCGTCGGGTGGCTCGGCGCCGTGGGCGTCCTTCTTACCCTCGCGGTCGTCGGCTGGACGAGCCGGGATGCTCAGACGGTGCGTGGCGCCTATCTCGTGATGGAGCCCGCCGCCTGGTTCGTCCTCGTCCCGCTGGCATTCGCTTCGCTGCTCACCGGGCTTGTGCAGTCACTGGGCACCAGGTGGGGCTTGTTCCGGCACTACTGGGTCCTGTTCAAGCTCCTGATAAACCTCGTTACGACTACGGTCTTGCTGCTTTACCTCGAGACATTTCGCTCCATGGC
>JBIOYJ010000053.1:0-3349 GCA_044870105.1 Gaiellaceae bacterium
TCCGCGCTCGACGAGTTCGGTCTCGTTCCCGCCCTCCAAGACTTGAGCGGCGCGCTGGAGGAGCAGGGCGGACCGAAGGTAGAGCTCGAGCTCGATCTTCCCGCCGGCGCGCGACTGCCTGCCAAGCTCGAGACCGCCGTCTTCCGGATCACACAGGAGGCTCTGACGAACGTCGTCAAGCACGCCGACGCGAACACCGTGCACATCACTTTGGCGCGCCGGGAGCGATCCGTGGTTCTCGCGATCGAAGACGACGGAGGCGGCTTCTCCCTAGTGCAGGAAAACGATGGCGGGCTCGGGCTTGTCGGAATGCGGGAGCGAGTCGCAACTGTCAATGGAGCGCTCGATATCGAATCGGAACGCGGCGCCGGCACGCGGCTCACAGTCGAGATCCCCCTAGACTGAGTCGGCCACAGGACCCTGACCGACGCCTAGGCTGCTGATTGAGGCTGGCGTGTGAAGCAGGGACGTCCCTGAGCTGCAGCGCTGCTCCATCGAGCGCGGCGTGATACGGCTCGTGGGGCGTCTGCGGGCAAGGAGCCGGGCTGGTCGCGCCTCACACGGTGATGACGACCTTTCCGCGTGCGAGGCCCTCTAACGCGCACCTGTAGATCGGGCACGACCTAATCAAGAGCTTCGACGAGCGGATGCCGGACGTGTCCTCAACGCGCGCACCGCGCGCGCGACGACGACGTCCTCGCGCGCTCGTACGACGTGCACGGCCACCACCGACGGAGGTGTGTCGATTCGGGCGTCGCCGTCGACTCGCTCGTTTGCCGCCTCGTCAAGATCGACGCCGAGGAGCGCGAGACGGTCGCAGATCGCCGAGCGGATAGGCGGCGAGTGCTCGCCGACTCCGGCGGTGAAGACGAGCGCGTCGAGCCCGTCGAGCGCGGTCGCCATCGCCGCGACCGCCTGGGCGATCCGGTAGCAGTAGATCTCGAGGGCGAGCTTCGCGCCTTCGCGGGGATCCCGCGCGATCGCCTCGACGTCGTCGGTGCCCGCGAGCGCCTTGAGGCCGGCCTCGTGTTCGAGAGCGTGGTCGAGCTCTCCCGTGGAGACGTCGTGCCGGAGCAGGTAGAGCAGCGCTCCTGGGTCGAATGAGCCCGCGCGGCTCGGCATCGGCACTCCTTCCAGCGGAGTGAAGCCCATCGAGGTGTCGACGGACGCACCGGCTCGGACCGCCGTCACCGAGGAGCCGCCGCCGAGGTGGCAGACGACCAGGCGCTCCGCGCTCACCTGCCCGGCAGACCATTGAACCGAAAGCCCGTGAAATCCGAAGCGGCGGATTCCGCGCTCGCGGTAACGCTCGGGGAGCAGGTACGTCGCCGCGGCCCTGGGGATCGTGCGGTGGAAGGACGTGTCGAAGACCGCGACGTGCTGCGCTTCCGGCAACAGCGCCCGGGCCTGCTCGATCGCCGCGAGCGCAGGCGCGTTGTGCAGAGGCGCAAGCTCGACCAACTCTTTCAGTTTGCGCTCGACCGCGTCGTCGATCGGAGTCGGATCGAGGAACTCCTCCCCGCCGTGAACGACACGGTGACCGACCAGCCCTACCGACGGCGCCTCCTCGAGCGAGGCGACGGTGCGCGAACGCTCGTCGGCGTCTACGAGACTGAGCTTGAGGCTTGTCGAACCGGCGTTGACGACGAGAACGTCCTTCAGTGCGGCCACGTCCAGCCGGCGATCGCCGGGTCGTCCTCGCCGTGCGCGCGTGTGTAAGCGCGCGCACGCAATCGCTGCTCCTGCATCTGCTGGCGCAGATGCGCGGCGCGCTCGCCGAGACCGGCGACGCGGTCGATCACGTCGGAGACGAGGTGGAAACGGTCGAGATCGTTCAGCATCACCATGTCGAACGGTGTTGTCGTCGTCCCTTCTTCCTTGTAGCCACGCACGTGCAGGTTGCCGTGGTTGGCCCGCCGGTAGGTCAGCCGGTGGATCAAGGACGGATAGCCGTGGTAGGCGAACACGACCGGCCGTTCACTCGTGAACAGCGAGTCGAACTCACGGTCGGACATCCCGTGCGGATGCTCGGTGTCCGGCTCCAGACGCATCAGATCCACGACGTTGACGACGCGAACCCGCAGCTCGGGCAGCTGCTCGCGCAGGATCGAAGCGGCGGCGAGCGTCTCCAACGTCGGCACGTCGCCGGCGCAGGCCAACACGACGTCCGGCTCGCCGCCCTCGTCGTTTGAGGCCCACTCCCAGATCCCGGCGCCGCGCGTGCAGTGAATAATCGCCTGCTCCATTGGCAGGTACGTCAGCGCCGGCTGCTTGCCGGCGATGATCACGTTGACGTAGTTCTTCGAGCGCAGGCAGTGGTCGGCAACTGAGAGGAGCGTGTTGGCGTCCGGGGGCAGGTAGACACGTACCACCTGCGCCTTCTTGTTGACGACGTGGTCGATGAAGCCCGGGTCCTGGTGCGAGAAGCCGTTGTGGTCCTGCCGCCAGACGTGCGAGGAGAGCAGGTAGTTGAGCGACGCGACGGGCCGGCGCCAGGGGATCTTGCGCGTCGACTCGAGCCACTTCGCGTGCTGGTTGAACATCGAGTCGACGATGTGCGTGAACGCCTCGTAGCAGTTGAAGAGCCCGTGCCGGCCCGTCAGCAGGTACCCCTCGAGCCAGCCCTCGCAGAGGTGCTCGGACAGCACTTCGATCACGCGACCCTCGGGCGCCAGGTTCTCGTCGGTCGGGAGCCGCGTCGCTTCCCACTGCCGGTCGGTCGTGGCGAAGACGTTGCCGAGGCGGTTCGACTCGGTTTCGTCCGGGCCGAAGAGGCGGAAGGTCTGCGGGTTGTTCGCGATCACGTCGCGCAGCCACGCGCCGAGGACGCGTGTCGCCTCGGCCGATTCGCGGCCCGGCGCGGCGACCTCGACCGAGTACTGACGGAAGTTGGGAAGCTCGAGGTCGCGGAGCTTGAGGCCGCCGTTGGCGTTCGGGTTCGCGCTCATCCGCCGCTCGCCGCGGGGCGCAAGCTGGCGCAGCTCGGGGAGCAGGCGGCCGCTCTCGTCGAACAGCTCCTCCGGGCGGTAGCTGCGCATCCAGGCCTCGAGGATCTGCAGGTGCTCGGGGTTCTCGCGAGCTGCGAGCACCGGCACCTGGTGCGCACGCCAGGTGCCTTCGACCGGAAGCCCGTCCACCTCCTTCGGACCCGTCCACCCTTTCGGCGTCTTGAGCACGATCATCGGCCACTCGGGCGCCGTCGCGTCGCCGTCGGAGCGAGCGCGCCGCTGGATCTCGGCGATTCCGTCGAGGGACCTGTCTAGCGCGGCGGCAAGCGCCTCATGGACAGCCACTGGGTCGTCGCCCGCGACGACGACCGGTCGCCAGCCGTACCCCTCCAGCAGCGACA
>JBIOYJ010000054.1:0-2573 GCA_044870105.1 Gaiellaceae bacterium
CGGTGAGGTCCGGTTCAAAGACATCGCCTTCAAAGATTTGTCCGTGCAGGTCCGCGCAAAAGAGGAAGCTGATCGTCGAGGACGAGCCCTATATGGCGGAAGCCATCCGCGACGGCCTACGGCTGGAAGCGATCGCCGCCGACGTCGCCGGTGACGGTCACACCGCTCTGGAGCTGCTGAGCGTCAACGTCTACGACATCGCCGTCCTGGACCGCGATGTGCCAGGCCCGTCCGGCGACGAGATCGCCAGGCGTATTGTCGCTTCCGGCACCGGCATGCCGATCCTCATGCTCACCGCCGCCGACCGGCTCGACGACAAGGCTTCCGGGTTCGAGCTCGGCGCCGACGACTACCTCACGAAGCCGTTCGAGCTCCAAGAGCTCGTGCTCCGGCTCAGGGCGCTCGACCGCCGGCGCGCCCACAGCAGGCCACCCGTGCGGGAGATCGCGGGCCTGCGTCTGGATCCGTTCCGCCGCGAGGTCTACCGCGACGGCCGCTACGTCGCGCTCACCCGCAAGCAGTTCGCGGTGCTCGAAGTTCTCGTCGCTGCCGAAGGCGGTGTCGTCAGCGCCGAAGAGCTACTGGCACGGGCGTGGGACGAGAACGCGGACCCGTTCACCAACGCCGTGCGCATCACGGTCTCGGCACTGCGCAAACGCCTCGGCGAGCCCTGGATCATCGCCACGATACCCGGCGCTGGGTACCGCATCAGTGGATAGAGCCCCTGGTTTCAGTGTTCGCCTCAAGCTCACCCTCAGCTACGCCGGCCTCCTCATGCTCGCAGGCGCCTTGCTGCTCGCCGCCGTGTGGGTGGTCCTCCTGCGATACGGTCCTCCCGGCGCTCCGCCCCTACCCGACGGTCAGGAACTGGCACCCGGCGTCGGCGCGCCTCCTGGCCTCCTCGACCGAATCGCGATCTACACCGCCGGTGCCTTAGCGCCCAACCGCGTCATGATCCGGGGCGACGCCCTGACGGCGGTGCGCCTCCTCTTCGGCGTTTACGCTCCGGCCGCGGCCGTCGCCCTCGGGTTCCTGCTGGTGTTCGGTCTCCTGGGGGGCTGGCTGCTCGCCGGCCGGATGCTCGCCCCCCTGACCCGCATCACGGATGCCACACGCATGGCCGCGACCGGATCGCTCTCCCACCGGATCGAGTTGGAAGGCCGTCAGGACGAGTTCCGCGAGCTCGCCGACAGCTTCGACACCATGCTCGCGCGGCTCGAAGCACACGTCGCCGAACAGCAGCGATTCGCAGCCAACGCCTCCCACGAACTGCGCACCCCGCTGGCGATCACGCAGACACTTCTCGACGTGGCCCGCAACGATCGGAACCGCGACACCGGCGAGCTCGTCGACCGCCTCCACGACGTCAACAGCCGAGCCATCGACCTCACGGAAGCATTGCTCCTGCTCAGCCGCGCCGACCAACGGTCCTTCGCCCGAGAACGCGTCGACCTGTCGCTCATCGCGGAAGAAGCCGCCGAAACGCTCGTCCCCCTCGCAGAAAAACGCGGCCTCACCATCGAAACCTCCGGCGACACGACCCCCACCATCGGCTCACACGCGCTCCTGCTGCAACTGGGTACAAACCTCGTGCACAACGCGATCGTCCACAACCTGCCCGAACAGGGCACCGTGTGGATCACGACCAGCGTTCAGCCCAAGGGTGTAGTGCTCATCGTCGAGAACACCGGCGACAAGCTCACCCCACAGTTGGTCTCCACGCTTGCCGAGCCGTTTCAGCGCGGCACCAGACGCATACGCGCCGACCACGCAGGTGTCGGCCTCGGCCTGGCAATCGTGAAAAGCATCACCCAAGCACACGCCGGAACCCTCACCCTCACCCCCCGGGCCGCTGGCGGGCTCCGCGTCACGGTGCAACTACCCGCCGCGCCACCGCACGCTGGCAGATGACGATCAGGGAATTGCCGCACGCCCGAGAGGACTACTCAAGGCCTGGACGTCCGGCACTCCCGCCACGCTCCGGGGCATCGCGAATCCGCTGATACCTGGCTGATACCTGAGCGACGCGGAAGTCGGTATTTGCAGGCGCGTCCGACGTATGCCTTTTTTCCGCGCTTCGACCGAGGCATTCTTTCCCCGTGAGCGACCACAGTGACCGCCAGCCGCTCGCGCGCGACGCGGCGTCGTCGATCCCGTACTCGCCGGGTCTTCGCGTCGGCGACACGATCCACGTCTCCGGCACGATCGGCCGCCCGCCCGGCGGCGATCTTCCAGCCGACATCGCCGAGCAGTTCCGGCAGCTCTACCGCAATATCGCGGCCGTGCTCGGCGAAGCGGAGGCGACGTGGGCCGACGTCGTCGAAATGACCTCCTACCACGTCGGCCTTCGCGAGCACATCGACACGCTGTTCGCCGTCCACCGCGAGTTCGTCACCGAGCCGTATCCCGCGTGGACGGCCGTCGGCGTGACGGAGCTCCTCAGCAAGGACGCCGTGCTCGAGATCGCCGTGACGGCCGTTCGGCCACGCTGAGCGTATCTCGACCGCTCGCTCGCGCGCCCGCCTCCGCTCTCGACTCGATCGCCGTCGTCTCGAACGCGAGGACTCACGCTT
>JBIOYJ010000055.1:0-3880 GCA_044870105.1 Gaiellaceae bacterium
GGCTGGGCATTCCCGAGGCCGAGCGCAAGTTCCTCGCCGGCGTCGGCGCGCAGTACGAGTCCGAGGTCGTCTACCACAAGCTGAAGGAAGACCTCGAGTCGCAGGGCGTGATCTTCCTCGACATGGATTCCGGCCTGCGCGAGCACGAGGAGCTCGTGAAGGAGTACTTCGGGACGGTCATCCCGCAGAACGACAACAAGTTCGCGGCACTGAACTCCGCCGTCTGGTCGGGCGGCTCGTTCATCTACGTGCCCCCGGGTGTCTCGGTCGAGATGCCGCTCCAGGCCTACTTCCGGATCAACGCCGAGAACATGGGCCAGTTCGAGCGCACGCTGATCATCGTCGACGAGGGCGCCTACGTGCACTACGTCGAGGGCTGCACGGCGCCGATCTACACGACCGACTCGCTGCACTCCGCGGTGGTCGAGATCATCGTCAAGAACGGCGGCCGCTGCCGGTACACGACGATCCAGAACTGGTCGACCAACGTCTACAACCTGGTCACCAAGCGGGCCGTCGCCTACGAGAACGCGACGATGGAGTGGGTCGACGGCAACCTCGGCTCCAAGCTGACGATGAAATACCCGGCCATCTGGCTGCTGGGCGAGGGTGCCCACGGCGAGGTGCTGTCCATCGCCTTCGCGAACGAAGGGCAGCATCAGGACGCGGGCGGCAAGGCCGTGCACGTCGCGCCCAACACGTCCTCGGTGATCACCTCGAAGTCGATCTCGAAGAACGGCGGCCGGTCCTCGTACCGCGGCCTGCTGGAGGTGGCCAAGGGGGCCGAGGGGTCGAAGTCGAAGGTCGTCTGCGACGCGCTGATCCTCGACGAGGACTCGCGCACGGATACCTATCCGTACATCCGCATCGACGAGAACAACGTCGACGTCGGCCACGAGGCGACGGTGTCGAAGATCGGCGAGGAGCAGCTTTTCTATCTGATGTCGCGCGGACTGTCCGAGGCGGAGGCGACCGCGATGGTCGTGTCTGGCTTCGTCGAGCCGATCACGAAAGAGCTTCCTCTGGAGTACGCGGTCGAGATGAACCGGCTGATCCAGCTCCAGATGGAAGGCTCCGTAGGCTAAGCCAGAGCCCCCGCCGTGCGAGTCGAGCGGGTCGACTTCGTCACGATCCCGACGCGCGACCCCGAGAGGTCGCGCACCTGGTACCGGGACGTGCTCGGCCTGCCCGCGGACCCGAACAATCCGCACGAGGTGACGGCGGGACAGGTCACGCTTGCCTTCTGGAATCCGGAGAGCGACGGGGTCGAGTTCACGCCGAACGTCGGCGGGATTGCGCTCCGCGTCCCCGATGTCGCGGCCGCCCGTGACGAGCTCGAGGCGAAGGGCGTCGGGTTTGCCGGCACCGAGGACAGCGGCGTCTGCCACATGGCCTTCTGCCAGGACCCCGACGGCAATTGGGTGATCCCGCACCGGAGGTACGCGCGGTATGCCTAGGCCCGACCTGCTCGAGCGCTACCGCGAGCTTCCGCTTCCCTCGACAACCGAGGAGAGCTGGCGGTTCACGGACCTCAGGGGGTTCGATCCAGATGCCTTCTCGGTCAACGGCGCGAAGGAGATCGCGGCGCCGCCGACGATGCTGGACATCGACGTGGCGGGTCTCGCCGTCGTGGGCGACGGCGGGATCGAGATCCAGCGCGCACCGGACGGCGTCACGTTCGAGCCTCTGCGCGAGCACGACCTGCTCGGAACGCTGGTCGGTGCAGACGAGAAGTTCGCAGCCCACAACGCCGCGCTCTGGGAGCACGGATTGCTCGTGCACGTAGCGAAGGGTGTCGCGCTCGAGCAGCCGCTCTACGTCCGGATCGCGAACGGCGTCGACACGGGCGCGCTCTTCTTCCGGCTCCTCGTCGTCGCCGAGCGCGAGGCGCGCTTCAGCGTGATCGAGGAGTACGCGTCGGCCGCTCCCGACCTGGCCGGTTACACCAACACGGTTGCCGAGCTCTTCGTCGGCCAGGCCGCGAAGGTCGAGTACGTGTCGATCCAGAACCTGTCCCGCGAGACGTGGCACTTCGCGTCGCATCGGGCGCGGGTCGACCGCGACGCGGAGCTCGACTGGGTCGCCGGCGGCTTCGGCTCGAAGAAGGGCAAGACGCGGATCGAGAACGATCTCGCCGGCGAGGGAGCGACCTCGCGTGTTACGGGCGCCTACTTTGCGGACGGCGAGCAGCACCTCGACTACGACACCTTTCAGCGCCACGAATCGCCGCACACGACCTCTGATTTCGCCTTCAAGGGGGCTCTGCGCGACGAGGCGACCGCGGTTTGGCGGGGGATGATCCGCGTCGAGCAGGATGCGCAGAAGACGAACGCATACCAGGAGAACCGCAACCTGCTGCTCTCGCCGAAGGCGCACGCGGACTCGATCCCCGGCCTCGAGATCGAGGCAAACGACGTTCGCTGCACCCACGGCGCGACGATCGGGCAGGTCGACCGCGACCAGCTCTTCTACCTGATGGCGCGAGGGCTGTCGCGCGCCGAGGCGGAGCGGCTGATCGTCCGTGGCTTCTTCCAGGACGTGCTGGAGCGGATCGAGCTCGAGCCGGTGCGCGAAGCGCTCGGCGACGCGCTCGAGGCCCGGATCCCGCACACATAACCGCCGAACGTTGCAGGCCGCGATCGCCGAGGACGCCGACCCAGCGCCCTAACGCGCTATGCGCCCGCGCCGCGGGCGCAGTCGCCGAGGTAGCGGCGCGTCACCTTCGCGCATTCGGCGCGCCGCTCCTCGGACAGGTTCTTGAAGCCGCCGAGGATCGTCCCGATCCCGTAGAAGCAGTAGGAGCGCGTGGCGGCCGGCGCCAGGGAGCACATCCGCGCCGCTCGTGTCCCGTTCGCGTCGTTCGAAGTCAGGTCACGCGCCGCGCCGTAGATGCATTCGCGCTCCATGTCGCCCGCGATGTCGCAGAGCGCGACGATCTGCGCCGGGTTCTGGACCGTCTGACCGGACGCGTCGCGGCCGAACGACTGGAAACAGGTCGCGACCCAGTCGCGCTCGGCGCGGCGGCACCAGCGCGCCGCCTTCCGCCAGTTGTACCCGACCGTCGGCAGGATCCGCGAGGTCACCATCAGGTAGCAATAGAGCTTGTCGCGCCGCTTCACGGCGGTGCATGGGAAGAGCGGGTCGTGCGGGCGGAGCCATTTCGTCTTGATCCCCTGCATCGGCATCAGGTTCTGCATGAACACCCCGCCGGTGCAGGAGGTCTGGTCCCACTCCGTCTTCAGCTCGTCGCAGACGCGGAGCGCGAACGGCAGGTCGTCGTCGCTGTAGATCATCAGGCCGTGCCCGAGGCCGTGGACGCACTGGTAGAGGACGAAGGCGTTGCGGTGGATCTCCGCTCCGGTGCACAGTCCCCGCGCCTTCGCGGCCACCTTGCTGCGCGGAACGCCGCCGAAGGCGCGCTCGATCACGCCGTGGTAGTAGCCCGACCAGCAGGTCATCGAGCCGTTCCCAAGCGCCTGGGCCGCGTCGCCGTGGTAGCGGACGAAAGCGGCGTGCCCGATCTCGTGGGCGATCTGATGGCAGTCGCCCTGGATCGCAGGGTTCTTCCGTCCCTCGGAGTCGAGCGCCGCCAGCGCCTTCTGCGGCCCGTCGTAGTAGGACATGTTCCCGAAGGCCTGGCGGAAGCAGACGACATCGCCGTTGCAGTCGGCCAGCTTCGTCTTGTCGGGATGGAAGCGGGGGATCGCTTCCTTCCCGCCCTTGGTCGAGTCGGCGACGAAGGCGGCCACGTCGCGAATCTGGTTCGTGGCGAGCTTGCCCGAGAAGGAGGGCATGCCGTTGCCGCCGTTCGACACCTGTCGGACGACGGTGTCGTAGTCCGGCTTCAGCTGGTCGAGGTCTGGTCCGGCCTTCCCGTTCG
>JBIOYJ010000056.1:0-29310 GCA_044870105.1 Gaiellaceae bacterium
GGACACTTGCAGGGAACTCAGATCGGACCTACAATCGTGGTGTTCCCGCATCTTCCCGCCGCGCCGCGGTGGAGCATCGTCAGGTAGCACGACGCGACGGGAGCAGCTCGATGCGGCATAAGGGTGCGACGTTGGCGAGGCTTCCTTCAAGCCATACGCCACGGAAGAAGTGGGCATCCCGTCGAGGTCAGAAGCTCGGTAAAGACTCTCGACGGGTTGCCCCCTCCTCATGCACTTCTCCTTTGTAGCCATGCCCGGATTATAGGCAGAAATTTCTGCATATTTCAAGGGACAGTTGAACTAGCTTCTACGGAAACCGGGAGAAAGAGTTGACGCCATGAGGGGTCAGCACGTATCCTGCTCATATGAGTACGGACGAGACGCAGAAAGAAACAGCCCCGGAGATCGAGAACGGCGACGGGCGCAGCTACTCGCGCTCGTCCATCGCGTTCCCGTACAGCGGCCTCGCAGATGCCGAGCAGGTCGCTGAGGCGCTCCACAAGCGCGGCGACACGGCGACCATGGATGAAATCGCCGCTCAGCTTGGCCAGACGGTCAGCAGCGGCTCATTTCGGACAAAGGTCTCGACCGCCCGCACGTTCGGCGCTATCGAGGTTCGCCGTGGGCAGGTGACGCTGTCCCCGCTCGGGCGACGCTTGGTGGACCCCGAGAAAGTCAAGCTGGCCCGCGTGGACGCATTTCTGCACGTGCCTCTCTACAAGCAAATCTACGAGGCGTACAAGGGCCACCAGCTCCCGGCCGCTGCGGGCATCGAGAGCCGAATGGAGAAGCTCGGGGTTAGCCCCAAGCAGACCGATCGAGCGCGCCAAGCTCTTCAGAAGTCTGCTGAGCGGGCAGGATTCTTCGAGAGCGGCAAGGATCGTCTCGTGAAACCAGCCTTGTCCGGCGCACCTGCTGAGAATGACGTGGTGGAAAACACGCCTCGCATCCAAACTCCGTCGTCCCTCCCGCGCTGGGCAGAGCAGATGTGGCTAACGCTGCTCAGCGATGATGCGGCAGATTGGTCGCCTGAGCAGCTCAAGGCGTACGTGGACGGCGCTCGCGCGGCGTTCAAAGCTCAGGGCTAACTCGTCCGCATGACCTGAGAGAATCACTCTTATTGTGGGCGATCCTGCCGTCGGAGTAGCGGCGCTCGAAGAGCGCGTTGCCCTACTTACTCACGTCGTCAAAGAGATGATCGGAATCATGCGACGGCTGAATACCGAGACGTACGAGGCTGAGCGGACCGACTTCGAGCGTGTCCCACCTCAGCCCAGAGTTGCGGGTTACCCGAGGACCGAGGAAGAACTGAAAGGCTTCGAAGACACCCTCAACGCTTGGCTGACAGAGTGGGACGCGAAGGACGGCAAGTGAAGGATCGCTTCGTCCTCCGTTTCGTCAAACCCTACTAGCTAGGAGGGCTTGGTGGTAACGCCGCGACGACGCGGCGCTGGAAGTCGGCAACGAGCTGCTCGCTCTCCGCGAGCAGTTTGCCGTGCTCGATCGCACCGGCCGACACGCCGCGCTGCACGCCCTCGACGAGGCCCCTGTCCTCGCGGCCGATCTGCTCGTCGAAGGCGAGCAGCTCGTCGATCCAGGCCTGGTCGGTCCCCGACGCGAAGAAGTAGTCGAGGAACCGGTCGGTGCGCGCCGGCCCGGCCGGGAGCATGGGCCCGATGGAGAGGTTCGGCTTGCCCGGAAAGATGTTGATGCCGGTGCTGGGCCAGATGAAGTGGAACTGGCTGTGCCCGACCTCGCCGTCGGAGTCGTAGGTCCGGCGGCCGTTCTCGCGCAGCGGCCCGCGCTGGCTGGAGAAGGTCTCGCCGATCTCGAGCCGGTAGGAGTCGGGCGCGACGTCGACGAGTCCCGAGAACCCCGGATGGGCGACGGCGCAGTGGTAGCACTCGAGGAAGTTCTCGCAGACGATCTTCCAGTTCGCCTCGACCGAGAACTCCGAGCGAAGGCGGAATTCGAGCGCGTCGACGTCGATGCCGGCGGAGCGGACCTGGTCGGGCAGGTCCCGGAGCGTCTCCGAGAGCGGCAACGCCTCGAGATCGGGGTTCGCGAACACGAACGGCCCCCAGGCCTCGACCTGAATATGGCGGAGCGAGAGCTCGCCGCGGTCGAAGCCGGGCTCGCGGTCGGACCGCGGCGCCGCGCGCAGCGTGCCGTCGAGCTCGTACGTCCAGGCGTGGTAGCCGCACTGCAGGGTCTCCCGCGTCCCCGCTCCGACCGCGACCTGGAAGCCTCGGTGACGACAGACGTTGGCGAACCCGTGCAGAGAGCCCTCGCGGTCGCGAGTCACGACGACCGGCAGCGCGCCGACCGCCGACGCGAAGTAGCTCCCCGGCCCGGCTATCTGGGCGGCATGGCCCACGTACTGCCAGGCGTGCGCGAAGACTTGCTCCTGCTCGCGGCGCAGAATCTCGGGGTCGGAATACCACGACCACGGAACAGGCGCGTCCATGACGCGGAATCTAGCGCCCGAGAGGAGCAGGGCCGGCGCGGGCCGGCCCTGCTCGCGGAGCGAACCGGATCCCGTGGCGCGGCCTCGCCCGATGCGTTAGACCACGCACATGCGACTGTGGGCGTGGCTCCTCGGCAAGTTCGGGAGGAAGCAACGCCTCGACGTCCTCAGCGAAGCCGAGTCCTACGCTCGGTGCCATCCGCACCACACGCTCGACGTCCGCGTGGTCGCCCGAGCGCCGAAGCGCAATCCGCGCATCCTCCCCCACCTGTCCGGCGATTACCTACGGCACTGCTTCGAGGAGCGGCTCGCGCGACGGCGACACGCGGCCTAACGGTTACCCGGTCGGCCGCAGCCGGGCCCTCGGCTCGAGCGCGAAGTAGACGAGGTCCGCGATCAGCGTCAGCAGGATGACCGCGGCCCCGATCACGGTCGTGATCGCAGCGATCAGCGGCACGTCGTATCCCTGCACGTTCTCGCCATGCAGCAGGCTGAGCATGAGGTCCCCGAGACCCGCGAAGTTGAACGAGATCTCGATGTAGATCGCCGCCATCAGCGCTCCGCCGATGTCCATGGCGACCATGGGGACGACGGGCAGCATTGCGATCCGCAGGACGTGCTTTCGGAGGATGCGGCCTTCCGACGCCCCCTTCGCCCGGGCGGTGGCGACGTGCGGCGAAGTGACGGTCTCGATCAGCCGCGTTCGGATGATTCGGACGTACAGCGGCAGGAAGAAGAGCGCGAACGTGAACCAGGGCAGGATCAGGTGCGAGGCCCAGCTCTGCGCCCCGTGGCAGGTGGGTGGGACCTGGGTGACCAAGTACGACGGACGCGCCTCGACCTGCGGCACTCCGCTCTTCAACGGACAGTAGCCCCGGGTCGGCGCGAGCTCGAGCCAGTCGCCGAAGACGCGCCGGAGGATGAAGCCGACGACGAGCGGATGCAGGGCAATCCCGAGGATCGAGACGGCGAGCACAGTGCGGTCGATCCGGCTTTGGGGATAGAGCGCGGATAACACCCCGAGCGGGATGGCGAGCAGGAGCAGGACGAACATCCCGCCGAGCACGATGAACGCCGTCTGCGGGATGACGGTGCGGATGGTCCTGTCGATCTCGCGGCCCGTGAACGACGAGCCGAAGCTGCCCTCGCTGACCAGGTGCCAGACGTAGTCGCCGTACTGGACGTAGATCGGGCGGTCGACCCCGAGCCGGTGTCTCGCGGCCTCGATCTGCTCGTCGGTCGTGTGCGTGCCCGGACCGCAGGGCACGATCAGGCAGGCGGCATCGACCGGGCTCACGCGGAAAATCAGGAACGTGATCATCGTGAGGGCGACGAGGAGCAGGGTCCCGGTCAGCAGCCTTCGGGCGATGTACCTGAGCATCGGCTACGTGCTCCCGTAAGGGTCGAACGCGCGCCTGAGCCCTTCGCCAAGCAGCGCGAAGGCGAGCACCGTCATGAAGATCGCCACGGTCGGGATCGCCGTGGTCCACGCAGTCGTCCGGAGCGACGGCGGCAGCGACGAGGCGCCCACACTGGGCGTGAGCAGCGTCCCCCAGTTGGTCGCCGCCATGTTGCCCCAGCTCGCCGCGGGGAGCTCGATGCCGATGTTCAGCATCGAGAAGGCCGCCTCGATCACCATCACCGACGCGATCACGAGCGAGCCGTAGACGAAGAGCGTCCCGAGCAGGTGCGGGAAGATGTGCTTCCGGATGATGTAGAGCTCGCTCGCGCCGACCATCCGCGCGGCCTCGACGAACTCCTGCTCGCGTAACGACAGCACCTGGGCGCGCACGATGCGGGCGACGTAGAACCAGCTGAAGAGGCCGATCAGGACGACGAGCGCGACGGTCCCCGGGACGAAGGCTCCGTGCACCGTGATCCCGTTCAAGCGGTCGCTCAGGATCAGCCCCGTGACGATGACGAAGAAGAGAAGCGGGAAGCCCATGATGAACTCCGTCGCCCGCGAGATCGTCCCGTCCACCCAACCTCCGAAGAGGCCGGCGATCGCACCGAGCGCGGTACCGATCAGCAGCGAGAGGGCGGTCGCGCCCAGGGCGATCTCGAGGGAGGTGCGGCCGCCGGCGAGCAGCCGCAGGAACTCGTCACGGCCGAGCGGCCCGTCGGCGCCGAGCACGAACAGCGTCGTCGGCGTCTTGTCCGTGACCGGCTGGCCGACGTAGTCGACGAGCGGGACGTGCGTCCACGGTCCCTTCGGCTTCAGGTCGAAGTCCCGAAGGGCCGCAGGGAACTGGTCGTTCGGCCCGTGCCCGAGGACGTGCTCGAGGATCGGCTCGAGCACGAAGCAGGCGAGGAAGACGAGAAGA
Source organism: Gaiellaceae bacterium (assembly GCA_044870105.1). Taxonomy (GTDB): domain Bacteria; phylum Actinomycetota; class Thermoleophilia; order Gaiellales; family Gaiellaceae; genus JBKPFU01. Next base: position 4,792 of record JBIOYJ010000056.1, read on the forward strand.
ATGAACGCGCCCGCGAGAACCGCGATGGGATCGCGGCGGAAGCGACGCCAGGTGCGTACGGCCGCGCCGGTCGGAGCGCCGGTGCCGAACGAGACGCGCGCCGCGACGGTGCTCAAGGTCCCCTCCTTCGGCTAGTGCCGCAAAGCGATATTCAAACCTATTTGCCCGGACGACGATCCCCGCCCACTACGCCTCCGGGGGCAGAAAGGTTCCGCTCGGTTAGGGCTGCCCTTCGGGAAGGCCGCGCGCCCGCACGTGGGCCTTGGCGGCCAGCACCTGGTGCTGGAGGTCGGTGAGGTCGGTCGGATCGGCCGGCGCGGTCAGCGGCTCCATCAGCACGCGGCTGCGGAAGACATCGGCGCGCCAGCTGGTGATGCGGTCGACCGCGTCGCGATAGGCCTGGAAGGGGGTCGGCGGCCGCGCCTTCGAAAGCGTGAGCGCGCCGCCGAGGTGGTTGGCGGCGTTCACCCGCGCGCCCATGTCGGGGATCTTGGTGTTGGCGCAGAAGCGCAGCAGGATCGTCTTGATGATCGACGTGTGGTCGTAGAGGACGTTCGAGACGCTCGCGCGCTCGGTGAAGGGCGAGACCACCAGAGCGGGCACGCGCACACCGTAGGTTCGGAAGGCCGGCTTGTCGTCCTGGGCGGCCGGAGGCTGAACGTGGTCGTAGAAGCCGCCGTGCTCGTCGTAGGTGACGACCAGCATCGTCTTGCCCCAGTTAGGGCTTTTGACCAGCGCGGTGTAGAGCTTGAGCACGAGCTCCTGACCGGCCTTGATGTCCGAGGGCGGATGGTCGTCGTTCGAGCCCGCCGGCCCCGTGAAAGAGACGTCGACGAAGTTCGGATCGATCCAGGAGACCGCGGGAAGCATCCCGTCCTTCGCGTCGTCGAGGAAGTTCCGGGGCGCGAGCAGGCTGCGGCGGTCGAACCACCGGAAGTTGTCGAAGTGGCCGAGCAGGTAGTCCTGGTCGCTGAACCGGAGCGTCCCGACGTCGTGCGAGTACCAACGCCACGAAACCTTCTGCTTGTCGAGGTGGCGCACGAACGAGGGCACGTCGTAGACCGGGACCTTCTTTCCGTCCTTGCTCCCCGCGGCCTGTCCCGCCACGGCGTAGAGCCGGTTCGGCCACGTCGCTCCGGGGACTGACGCGAACCAGCGGTCGCAGACGCAGAACTCGCGGGCGAGGTGGTCGTACACCGGGAGGTCGCTGCCGTTGTAGTAGGCCATCACGACGTCGACGAACCGGGCCTTCGGCCGGCTCTTGGCGAAGTTGGCGACGAATCCACCCATGCCGTTCGCAACCTGCTCGGCGATGCACTTGCCACCGTGGCACGGGTCCTCGTCCTTGGTCAGCGCCGTGCGCTGGAGGTGGCGGACCTTGTAGGTCTTGCCCTTGTAGCTGTTGGACATGCTCGCCTTCAGCCCGTCGACGTCCTCCCGTCCGGCCTCCAGCGTCAGGTAACCGAGCATGTGGTCGAACGAGCGGTTCTCCAGCATCACGACGACGATGTGGTCGATCTTCCGGAGGTTGGCGGCGGTGTCGTCAGCGGCCGCGGCGACGTACGTCGTGCGGGGCCGCGGCGGCTTCCTCCCTCGGCTAGAAGAGGTCGCCGACATGGTCGGAGACCTCCTTCGGCAGGTTCTTCTCCTTGACGAGCAGATCGACGAACCGATCGTCGTCTTCGACCGTGAGCGGATCGAGCTTGAGCGGCTCGAGCAGGTCTTGCAGCGGGGTCCCGGCGGCCTCGAGCGTGGGCATCGCCGTGAGGTCACCATCTTTGCTGGGCAGATGCGGCCGCAGGTCGACTCCGCCGAGATCGTCGTGGTCGAGGACGAGGAAGACTGGCGCCGCCGCCGCCCCGTCGCGGTCGAGCAGCGCCAGCGCCGGACGCGTCGCCAGGTCCTTCGCCAGATCGGGGAGGCGCTTCAGTCCGTCGCTCAGCAGCTCTGTCGCCTCCTTCAGTGTCAGCTTGCCGACGACAGGATCACCGCTCGGTTGCACGAGGTTGAGGAGGCGGCCCCGACCGGCGATTGAGCCCGCCTCCGCCTGGGCGGAGTCCCCGAGCAGCCGGCGCATCGGCTGGCTCGCCCCGTAGCGCGGGATCCCGTTGATCACGACGAGCTCGACGTCGCTTTCGTTGCGGGTGAAGAGGTAGGCGTGTCCGTCGCCGTCGTCACCCCGCACGACGAGCAGGTCGGCGCGCTTGTCCTGCTCGAGCGTCCCGACGGCCTTCTCCCAGCGCAGGATCCTCGCGGCATTCCGCGTGGCCATCGAGAGCACGTCGTAGTCGGAGAGCCCGTCGCCAAGGAGGCGCGCCAGCTTCAGCTCGCCGAGCAGGTTCTTGCTCCCGCTCGGCGACCAGTCCGGCCCGAGCCCGATCAGGACGCCGGCCTTGCGCGCGGCCTTCACGTCCGCGGTCTTCCCGTAGAGCAGCAGGTTGCTGAGCGGCGACCAGACCATCGCGGCCTTCGCCTCGGAGAGCACGTCGAAATCCTCGCGGCGAAGCGCCACGCAGTGGATCCCGGCCAGCGACTCCGTCACCGCCCACTTCCCCGCCGGCGACTTGAGCGCGAGAAAGTGCTCGCGTGCCGAGTCGTTCGTCCCTTCGCTCAGGTGCAGGAGCAGGCAATCCAGCTTCTGCAGCCGCTTGAGGAACTTCTCGCGGTCCTTGGCCTCGACGTCGGCGATGTGCGTGGCCGCCTCCGGCAGGTCGGGCTCGTCCGTCTGCTCGACGTTCCTGACGATCCCTCGGTAGAAGTGCTGGATGCCCGCGTAGCTCGAGAGCGCGATCCCCTGCGCCGTCGTCGTCCCGCCGACGAGGCACTTGCACTCGACGTAGCGGACGACCGCCGGGACGTACTTCGGCGTATGCGCCAGGACCTTCATCGGCCCCGTGACCAGCTTCCGGTACGTGTCGCCCTGAGCCCACTGGTCGCGGTTCGCGTAGAGCTTGGGCACGTCCCAGAGCTGGAGCGCGTTGTAGCTCAGGTGGTCGTGCAGGTCGATCAGGCCCGGGTAGATCGTCCCCTTCGTCTCCAGCACCTTGATGCCGTCGAACCCCTCCGGAGCCTTCGCGCCTGCCTCCTGGACGCCGGCGATCGAGCCCTCACGGACGTAGACGACGCCCGAGTCGAGCACCGTCTTCTTGTCGTCCATCGTCACGACCCGGCCGCCGAGTGCGAACGTCGGGCCAGTCCGCGGATCGACCGGCGCCGCGAAGAACTCGCTCACTTCGGCGCCTTCCAGATCAGGGTGAAGCCGTCGTCGGGCTCCGGCCGCGCGACGCAGTTGTTCCGCCGCGGATGGCCGGTCCTGCCCGCGTGGTCGTCGCCGATGAAGTCGGCCGTGCCGAAGGGGAGGTCGCTCCGCGGGATCGACGCGTAATCGCTCTCGCGGAACGAGGTGCCGTAGTTCGGCCCGGCCGCGTTACCGCCCGGATCGGGCGTGACCTTGGCGCGCAGGGCCGTGATCGCATCCTTCCACTCGCGCAGGAGCTTCGCGTTGTCGCGGCTGCTCGGATGCGGAATCCGCTCGACATGCACGCTCGGCTTCCCGGGCCACTTGTCGAGCGCCATCTCGGCGTTCCCGCCGAACGCGATCACGGCCTGCAGCCGATCGAGCTTCAGGGCGTCGTAGAACTCATTCCGCCACTTCAGCTGCTCCGGCTCGTCCAGCAGCTCCTCGGCGCTGAGACCCCAGCTCGGGTGAAGCGCGTACGGGAACGCGTTCACGCAGAGGTAGGACTGCGTCAGGCCCAGCTTCGCCAGGAACCCTTGCACCCGCTGACCGGCGTCGCCGACCAGCGTGCGGTTCGCGACGCGCTCGGTCGGACCGGGATCGGACGCGATGCAGAGCACGCGCGCCGATCCGTCCAAGCGGCCGCGGTAGAAGACGGGCCCCCACGCGGTCCAGAACGCCTTCGGCTTCGAAGGAGCCGGGCAGCGCACGCAGATGTTCGCGATCGCCTGCGGCGGACCGCGGTCGAATTCGGCTCTCATGCCCTCAGCGCTTGGCCGCCGTGCGCCGCCCTCGCGTGGTAGCGGTGGTCCTGCGCCTCGTCGTCCTCGGCCTGCGGCCGGTCGGCTTCTCGACCGCGTAGATCGCCCAGAAGTCGCGGGCGAGCGACGGGTCGGTGAGATAGCCGTAGGGCATCGTGCAATAACCCTTCACGCCCCAGTCCTTGCCCCACGAGTTGCGGACGATGAAGCGCTGGATCGCATCGTCGTAGCCGACGGCAAGCACCGCGTGGCCGCCGATCAGCTGCTCCCCGCGCGGCGGCAGCGGCACTTCACCCGTCTGCGCGACCTGCGGGCTCATGAAGCTCTCGTAGACGGAGAAGCCGAAGACGAACGGGTAGCCCGAGGCGATGCAGCCCTGCATCTGGTGCAGGTTCCCGAGCACCCGCCGGTAGACGACGGCCTGGTGCTTGCTGGCCTCGTCATAGGCCTTCTTCGGCGGCTTCTCGGTGAACTTCGGGATGTCGTACGGCCAGGTCGTCTCGGTGCAGACGCCGACCTTGGCGACGCTCTTCATCCCGTCGCGGATCATCGCTCCGCTGTCCGTGTCCACCGTGCCCTCCATCGCGCGCTCGTTGTAGTAGATGAAGAGGCGCGAGGGCATGAAGTCCTGCAGGCCCTCCTTGGTCTGATCGAACTCGAACGCGGCGCCGATCGCGTTGGCGGTGCAACTCCCGAGCTGCCCCTGGTCGTACACCTGCGGCATCTTCGACCGCAGGTCGACCTTCTTCGGAAGCTTCGTCAGGACCTCCTCCGGCGCTGAGTACATGAAGTCGCGGGCATCCGGCAGGTCCGGAACCCACCCGAAGCGCTCGATGGGGCGCGTGCGAAGGCCCCCGTTGACACGATCGTTGCTCACGTTGTCCCTCCTCGCTCGGTCGCCTGTCCGTTGGCGACTACGTTGATCGTGAGGGTGTGCGCCGCGACGGGCTCCACCCCCGTTTCCCACGTCCGCCGCTGGACGAGCCGGACACCCGTCGTGCCCACGCTTCTAGCGCGGAGCGTCAGCAACTCGTGGCGACTGAACGTCTTCCGGCCGACCACGGTTTCGTCGGCCCTTTCGAATTTCGTCGAGACCTCCGCCACGGCCTCGTCGTCGACGACGGCCTCCCAGACGTAGCCGGCACCGGCCAGGCTGGGCAGCTGAACCGTCTCCTCCTCTCCCGGGCGAAGCGTCAACTCGTCGGGAAGCTCGGTCAGCTCCGGCACGGCGTCTGCGAGCGTGGCACGTTCGAGCACCAGCCTCAACCGGCGCTCCCCGTAGCTGCCCCGGCTTTCCGGCGCCGCGTGCGCGGATCCCGCTTAGTCTCCTCCTCCGCTTCGTCCTTCTCCTTCCCGTCGTCGAGCACGCGCTCTGCGCCGCCGAGCAGGATCTGGGCGCGCCGCTCGCTGAACCCCGCCAGGAACGCGAGGGCGGCATAGAAGAACGTCGTGTGGTCGCCCGATGTCGTTTGCAGCTGGATCAGGTCGCCTTGAAGCGCGAAGTAGAGGACGACCGCGAAGATAGCGCCGATCACGGGCCGGAAGCTGCCGACCCGCCGGATCGACTGCCTCCCCACCTCGTAGTCGAGCCTGAACGCGCCCTCTCTCCCGGACGCCATCCTGGCCATCACGCTCACGATCGCGCCGACGGCGCCCATCCCGTAACAGGTGAAGAAGGTCTGCGTGCCCTCGTCCTTCAGATGGAAGTTCCCGAACAGCGACCAGGTCGCGGCGCCGACGACGGCGATCGCGCCGAGCGCGAGAACGCCGGCCATCATTCCCCAGAAGTAGACGAGGCGCCCAGTCTTCTCCCCGGCCCGGTCGTAGTAGGCCTCGACCTTCGCGAGTTCCCCCCGCGCGCGTTTGACCGTGTGGTTGGCGTCTTCGGTGGTCGGCTTCCCCTTCGCCTGGTCGACGACCCCGAGCAGGTAGCCGGCGACGGAGAGGATCCACTGCATCGCGATCCGCTCGCTCGTCCCGGCGAGGACCTCGCTGACGCGAATCGCGAGCGTCTCGCACGTGTGTAGCGCATGCCCGATGTCGGCCGTGTCGCGCGTGGCCCAGTCGGTCGCGCTATGGAAGCGGATGCTCGGAGGCCGCCGCCAGAGGAAGCCGCCGATCCGCGTCCCCGGCTTCTCGGTCAGCGCGACGGCCGACGCCTCGCTCGTGCACCAGTACGCGTTCAGCACGGGGCCCTGCTGCTTGACGAATCGCTCCAGCTGTGCCCGGTACTCGTCCTCCGCCGGACCGTGCAGCTCCTTGTGCTCGTGCAGCTCGCGCTGGCGGAGGAAGTGCGCCCAGACGAGCTCCGGGAAGGCGACGCGGTCGGCGGCCGGGACCTCCTCCTCCCGCGCGAGCCGGATACGTCGCGCGAGTCTCGCGGGAGCCGGATGCGCCGCGCCGGGGCTAGACACTCCGCGCGTCCTTCGTTGCGTCTGGCGTGGGTGCGGCCACGTCCACTCGCCTCCCCCTGAAACGGGAGCCGAAGGGCCGCAGACAACGGCTCAGCCTGTTGGCAGTTCGCTGTCTCCCTACTAGCTTGATCCCGTTGCTTCCAAATTGCAAGGAGGGTGTGCAGGTCGTACAGTCGTGGGTGTGAGCCCCGCCGTCAGGGCCGCTCCCGAGCAGATCGGGGTCCAGCCGCGACTGCGCCTGTCCTCGCCGCTGCACGAGCTCAAGCCGCACTACGACGTCGTCGTCGTCGGCTCGGGGTACGGCGCGTCGATCGCGGCATCGCGCCTGGCGCGGGCGGGCCGCAGCGTCTGCCTACTCGAGCGCGGCCGGGAGCTCCAACCCGGCGAGTACCCGGACTCGGCCGCGGAGTCGGTCCGGGAATTCCAGGTCGACACGGAGGAGCGGCATTTCGGCCGCGCCGACGCGCTTTACGACATGCGCGTCAACCGGGACATGAACGTGTTCGTCGGTTGCGGGCTCGGCGGGACGTCGCTCGTGAACGCGAACGTCTCGCTGCGCGCCGAGCCGCGCGTATGGCAGGACGAGCGCTGGCCGAAGGCGATACGGGACGACCAGGACGGGCTCGAGGCCGGGTACGCGCGGGCGGAGGAGATGCTGAAGCCGGAGCCGTTCCCGCAGAAGCTGACGCCGCTCCGCAAGGTCGAGGCGCTCGAGGCCGCGGCGGCGGCGATGGAGGCCACCTTCTACTGCCCGCCGATCAACGTCACCTACAAGGACGGCGTCAACCACGTCGGCGTCTACCAGCAGGCGTGCCACCTCTGCGGCGACTGCGTCTCGGGCTGCAACTACGGGGCCAAGAACACGACGCTCATGAACTACCTCCCCGACGCGCGCAACCACGGCGCCGAGCTGTACACGCAGGTGAAGGTCGACCGGCTCGAGCGGCGCGGCGACCGCTGGCTCGTCCACTTCCGCCCCGTCGAGGCAGACCGAGAGCTGTTCGACGCGCCGCCGATGTTCGTCTCCGCCGACCTGGTCATGGTCGGTGCGGGAGCGCTCGGCTCGACCGAGCTCCTGCTGCGCTCGCGCGACGGTGGACTGTCGCTGTCGCCACGCCTCGGCGAGCGCTTCACCGGCAACGGCGACGTGCTCGCGTTCGGCTACAACTGCGACCGCCCGATCAACGGGATCGGCTACGGCGACCACGCCGTCGGCGAGCTCCCGCCCGTCGGGCCGTGCATCGCCGGGATCATCGACCTGCGGGAGCGGCCCGAGCTCGAGCAGGGCATGGTGATCGAGGAAGGCGTGATCCCGGGCGGTCTCTCGACCATGCTGGCGCATGTCTTCGGGCTCACGGCGAAGCTCGTGGGCAAGGACACGGACGAGGGTGTCCGCGACTACTTCCGCGAGCGTGCCCGCGAGCTGGAGTCGATGCTCGACGGCCCGTATCGCGGCGCGCTGGACAACACGATCACGTTCCTCGTCATGACCCACGACGACGGCGCCGGGCGGCTCGAGCTCGAGGACGGCCGCGTGCGGGTGAAGTGGCCCGGCGTGGGCAGCCAGCCCATCTTCCAGGAGGTGGCGAACCGTCTCACCGATGCGACCGCGGCGCTGGGCGGCGAGTTCGTCAAGAACCCGATGTGGACGAAACTCCTCCATAACGATCTCGTCACCGTCCATCCGCTCGGCGGCTGCGCGATGGCCGAAGACGCCTCGCAGGGCGTGGTCGACGCCGACGGCCGCGTCTTCTCCGGCGAGAGCGGGGCCGAGGTCCACGACGGCCTCTACGTCTGTGACGGTGCGATCGTCCCGCGTCCGCTCGGCGTCAATCCGCTGCTGACGATCTCGGCGCTCGCTGAGCGGATCTGCGCCCGCGCGGCGGCGCAGCGCGGCTGGGACATCGACTACGGGCTGCCGTCCGCCCCCGCGCCGGAGGCGAAGGCCGAGCCGCGACCGGGCCTTCAGTTCACCGAGACCATGCGCGGCTTCTTCTCGACCACCGAAACGGACGACTACGAGCAGGCCGAGCGCCGGGGACGCGAGGACAAGTCACCGCTCGAGTTCACGCTCACGATCGTCTCGGACGACCTCGAACGGATACTGAGCGAGCAGGAGCACGAGGGGCGGATCTTCGGAACCGTGACCGCGCCGGCGCTCTCCGAGAGTCCGTTGAGCGTGACGGACGGCGTCTTCAACCTCTTCGTCCAGGCCCCCAACGACCCGAAGACGCGGCTGATGCGCTACCGGATGAAGCTTTCCTCGGCGGACGGCGCACACTACTTCTTCGACGGGTTCAAGCGCATCCACGACGACCCCGGGCTGGACATGTGGGCCGACACGACGACGCTCTTCATCACCGTCTACGAGGGGGATGACGACACGGGAGCCGTGGCCGGCAGGGGGATCTTGCACATCCGGCCCCACGACTTCATGAAGCAGATGAGGACGATGCGCGTCCGGAACGCCGTCTCGGCAAGGCAGCGGCTCGCGCTCACCGGGCGCTTCGGGGCGTTCTTCACCGGCTCGCTGCACGACGTCTACGGACTCGGTTAGCGGCGAGCGAGAAGCCAGAGGAAGCGGAGAACCGCGCCGAGTCGCCGGCGGAGCGAGTCGGAGCCTGTCGCGTGGACCCTGATCAGGAAGCGGAACGCGTCCCCGCGGCGAGGCACGAGCACGAGCCGCTGCCCGTCCACGTCCAGCTCGTAGACCCGCCGCCGCCCTTCGAGACGGAAGCTTCCGTCGCGGGCGATGCGCCCGTCGTCGAGCACGGCGACGAGCTCGGCCGTCCGCTCCTTGCGGAATCGGTCGAGATCGCGGACATCGACGCGAGCCCGCGCTCCGCGAAGGCGGCGCGGGAACGCGACCCCCAGCGAGGGGTCGCGCATCCTCGTCGCGGACGGATCCCAGGGGACGCCATCCTCGGACCGACGCGCCAGGTACGCCTTCGCGTCCCGGTAGCCCATCGCGACGAGCGCGTCGGCGTCGACGCGGCCGAAGTAGAAGTCCGGATCGAGCGGCAGCGGGTACTCGGGCCTGATCACGTGTAGCCGCGGCGGCGGGTCGACCTCCGCCCGCAAATGCGCCAGCTCCTCGAACAGCGCTCCGTTCGCGCTCAGCTCGATCATGTGCACGTACTGGTTGAAGGGGCCCGGCCGGTAGACCGCCGAGTTGCCGATGCACCAGACGAGCCAGAGCTCCTCACAGCCGCGCCGCACCGCCTCCGTCGGGTTGGCGTCCTTGATCCAGACCGAGTCGACGTACAGCTCACCGTCCCTCGGCACCGGCGGCATGAAGATCGGAAGCGTCACGCCCGCCACGAGCACGTCGAGGTCGACCTCCGTGTGCGGCACGGCCACGTTCGTCTTCTCGGCGTAGTTGCAGACGTTGAACGTCCCCTCGATGCCGCGCGCGGCCCGGATCCGCTCCACGTCGATCCCGAGCTGCGGATAGACGCGCCGGACGATTCCGTCTGCGTCGCCGAACCCCATCAGCTTCGAGGGGTGCATGTAGCGCCGCAGCGGCAGGAAGGAAACGAAGTCGCGCACCCGCAGCGTGCGCCAGCGCTCGCACATCTCCGCGGGAGTGACGCCGGACAGGAGCATGGCCAGATTGATCGTCCCGCCGGAGGTGCCGTCTCCGTGGACGAAGAGCAGCCCCTCCTCCTCGAGCGCCCGCAGCACGCCGGCCTGGTAGGCGACGCGCATCCCGCCGCCCGCGAGGATCAGCGAGCGCCGCGGGCCGGATGCGTCGCCGGCCGCGAGTGCCGGAACATGCTCCACGTCAGGCCACGACCGTGGAGCGGGTGTAGACGAGGATGACGGCGACGCCGACGAGCTCGTAGCCGAGGAACGCGAGCATCACGGCGGACGGCACGCCGTCCACGGCGAGGCTCAGCAACCTCGCTCCGACGCCGGCGGCCATGATCGCCAGGAAGGGCCGGTTGAACGCGCGCAGCCTGAAGATCTGGCGCCAGTAGACGAGCGAGACGATTCCGAAGCCGAGCTCGACGGCTCGGAGGAAGCGGTCCTGAGCCAGGAGATTCGTCTCGGCATCGGCCGAGACGTCGCCGAGATCGAGACCGAGGAACCACGACACGTCGAGCCGTGCGGCGACGACTCCCCACGCCCCGGCGAGCACGAGCGTCGCCACGTAGCCGAAGAAGAGCACGAGGCTCGCCCACTTCAGAAGCGGATGCGCCACCAGTAGCCGATCGCCAGCCCCGCGGAGCAGAAGTCGAATGCCGCGAGCGCGAGGCCGTAGTAGGAGAAGACGTCCAGCGAGACCGCGAGCGACATCGCGGCCGAGGCGCCGAGCTTCTGGAGAGCCGACCAGCCGACGACCAACCGGTTCGGCCGTGGCTGGAGCAGCGTCTGCGTCAGAGCGCCGCCGACCACGGCCATGAACATGCCGATGATCCCGAAGAAGAGCCGGTCGCTCGTGTCCGTTGGCGCAGACAGAAGGTCGAGCACGAGGCGCTGGGCTACGACGAGGAAGAGGCCCGAGAGAAAGGTGCCGGCCGCGATCAGGAACAGGCTCCAGCGCAGCGGCTCGGTTCGCCACAGCCGGTAGAGGCGCCTCAACGGACGTGGAAACCGAAGTACGTCGCCAGCGCGACCCACTCTGTCGTCCAGAGCGAGAGGCGGAGGCGGTTGAGACGGATCCAGCGGCCGAGCAACCGCTTGAGCTCCTCCGGATCGGTCACCCCGGCCGCCAGCCGGCGGTTGATGGGGAAGATCCAACGCACGGTCAAGATGGACGAGCCGACGACGGCCGCGAGGACGACGATCGGCACGGCGAGGTACGCCGTGCCCCACTCCGAGACGATCATCACCACGGCGGTCACCATCATCACGGTCGCCAGCACCGTGAACACCCGAACCGCGCGCTTGATCTGCGGGACGAAGTGCAGCGCGTAGTTCTCGACGGTCAGCTGGGGGTAGACCGGCACCATGAAGAGCTCGGTCGACCAGCCCGTGCCGAAGTACATCGAGGCGCCGAGGAAGAGCACGGAGTCGTTCAGCGCGTAGAGGGCGTCCTTCACTAGTGGCGCGCCGCCGGCGGGTCGAGCCACTCCTGGCCCAGGCCCAGGTCGACGACGCTCTCGAGGCCTTCCGGCGGAGCGTCGGGCGGCCGTTCGTAGCTCACGAACCAGCTCTCGAAGTGGTCGTCGAGGACGCCTTTCGCTTCCGGGATGAAACCTGTGAACACCGGCTTCTCGCCGATCCCCAGCCCCTTCAACGGCTCCAGGCGCGGGAGCTCGCCGAGCTCGAGCCGCGCGCGTGCCCACCGTCCCAGCGCGAACGTTCCCTTGCCGCGGAAGTAGACGTACGACTTCATCAGCATCCCGCGAAACTGGCAGAAGTTCGCCGCTCCCACACGCAGCGGCAGGCCCGGGCCTCGAGGGCGGTCGATCTCGATCCAGACCCCGAGCCGGCCGGCGTTGTCGTACTGGCTGCTCACGGCGCCGTCCGAGACCTTGAAGTCGAGGCTCGCCTGATGCTTCGGCATCCCCCAGATCCCCTTGCCGCCCTTGACCGAGATCTCGGTGCTCACGGGCAGGTCGACCACGAACTGGCCGAAGTCGAAGGCTCGCTGGAACGCGAACGGCAACAGCGGCGGCGCCCGGCGCGAGCCGTGGGTGCAGGCGATGGCCACGCTGAACTCGATGTACTTCCCGATGTCCGTATCCAAGTAGTTGACGACGGTGACGAGCAGGAGCCCGCGACGCCCGAGGCGCGCGGGATGGAGCTCGTCGCCGGGCAGGAGCTCCTTCGCCTTGTTCGGGTCGATCGGAAAAGCGGCCATCAACGCCTGCATGCGGCGCGAATCGACCGGAACCTGGAACGGGATGCCGTCGACCAGCGCGTACCGGCCTGATTCGCGCTTCAGGCGACGCGGCCGCATCATCGCTCGAGCTCCGCCAGCATGAGCGGGAAGACGTCCCGGGCCGCATCCTTGCCCATGAAGACGTCGAGATGCCCGTAGTCCGGCAACTCGACGAGCCGATGCCGTCCTGGGCGCTGCTCGTCGAACCAACGGAAGGTCCGCTCCTGGCTCTCGGGTAGGAAGCACACGTTCTTGCGTCCGGCGAAGAACGTGAAGCGGGCATCCGTCTGGGGCGGCTGCGCGACGAAGTCGGGCGGAAGCTCCGGCCTCCCCTCCACCGAGACGAGGCGGCCGGCATCGACGCAGCGCCGCATCTGCAGGAAGAAGGACATGGGCACGTGCGCGAACTCCTGCTTGACCCACTCGTGCGTCTCGGGGTTCAGGTTCTCGTGCCGCCAGAGGGTCGGGAAGCCGGTGCCGTACGTGAAGCTCGCCGCCTTGCAGACCGGGTTGTCGCACTCGTGGTGGGTGAGGCGGATCATCAGCGCGAGCGCCTTGGCCGTCTTCGTGGGCGCCTCGAGGCTCCACTGCGGGTTCATGAACCGCGTCAGCTTCGCCACCAGCGGGACCAGGTTCTTGATCTTGAAGCGCGAGAGTCGCGGAATCACGGGATGCAGCGTGACCGCGTTCGCGATCACGGTTTTCACCTCGGGAACGAGGCCCGCGACCGCGGACATCATGAAGCTCGTCGAGCCCTGGCAGTGGATGACCGCCTTGAGCTCGTCCACGCCCGTCTCCTCGAGCACCTTGCGGACGGCCGCCGGATGGTCGTGCACGGCTGCCTGGTCGAGCGTCCACTCGTTCGGCGGCAGGTCGATGCTCGCGCGCCAGTTCTCGAGCCAGACGTCGTAGCCCGCGTCCACCAGCTCGTCGACGAGCGTTCGCCGGACCGGCGCCCGAAAGATGTTCGCCCGAACGCCTGCCCCGTGCACGAGCAGAACCGGGTTGCGCGTCGGTCCACGCTCGCCGCGGACGTTGATCAGGTTGCACTCGAGCTCGTCGCCAGCGGTGAACGGCACGACTCGCTCGTCGTAACGGGCGCGGGACGGAGCGGCACCCCGATCGGCGCTGGCGGCCGCAGGCATGGTGCGCTCGGTCGTCGCGAGTCCCCCTTTGCCCAGGCTCGTTATACGCGGCGCGCCTTCCGCGTTCAAGTCGCCTCTTGCTTGACTCCGGCCGCGGCCGTTCCTACCGTCGCGTGGGAGCGTGTCGTCTCGGAGCGAAAACTGTCCGCCGCGGCCCACGGACGACTCACGCAAGCAGATCGGCTTCGAGCCGCAGCGGATGGTGCGCTGGTTCGACCCGGTGCAGCTGGCCGGAACGGCGGTTCAGGTCGTCGTGTCCGGGCTGTTCGGCGCGTACTCGGACAAGCGCGAGATCCAGGCCGCGCTGGCGCCCGACGCGGGTCCGAGCCACGAGCACGCCGACGCGAACGAGCTCTGGCTCGACTACGTCGCCGATCTCGGCGACGGGTTCGACTCGACGTACACGATCGCGTACCTGCTGTCGCGCCCGCGGCTGAGCGTCCGCGGCGCGGACCGCTCCTGGGAGACGCGGAGAGGGCGGGTCCTCGTGATGGGCGGCGACCAGGTCTATCCGACGGCGAAGCGCACCGACTACGAAAACCGCTTGATCGGCCCGTACCGCGCCGCTTTGCCGTGCGTCCCCGACGAAGGCGAGGCGCCTCATCTGTACGCGATCCCGGGGAATCACGACTGGTACGACGGGCTGACGAGCTTCGTGCGCATCTTCTGCCAGGGCGGTTGGATCGGAGGCTGGAAGACGCAGCAGCAGCGAAGCTACTTCGCGCTCGAGTTGCCGCACCGGTGGTGGCTCTGGGCGATCGACATCCAGTTCGATACCTACATCGACGACCCGCAGCTCACGTACTTCCGGCGCGTGAAACAGCTGCTCCGGGAGGGCGACCGGATCATCCTGCTCACGGGCAAGCCGAGCTGGACGAAGGGTCCGGCGGGCGACCCCTCGTACGCGAATCTGGCCTTCTTCGAGAAGGAACTGCTCGCCGGGACCGGCACCAGGCTCGCGGCGGTGGTCAGCGGCGACCTCCATCACTACTGCCGCTACGAGGACCGCACGGGCGACCGGCACCGGATCACCGCCGGCGGCGGCGGGGCCTACCTCTACCCCACGCACCACATGCCGGCCGAGCTCCCGCTCGAAGAGGCGCCGGGCAGGATCGAGTACGACCTGAAGTCCTGCTATCCGCCGAAGGACGTCTCCCGCCGCTTGCGGTGGGCGGCCGCGTGGCGGCTCCCCACGCGCAACTGGCGGCTGCTGCGCGTGTTCGCGGGGCTGTACTTCCTCGTCGCCCTCATGCTCCAAGTGCCCGTCCGGAGGGGGATTCCGCCGAACGGCGAGCTGGCGCTCGGCGACGTCCCTGACCTCTGGGTCGACGCGGTCACCAGCCGCTGGTTCGTCTTCGCCGCGCTGGTCCTTGTCCCCGTGTTCGTGCTCTTCGCCGCCGGCCAGAGTCTCCTGCAGAGAGGGCCGCTCGGGGTGGGGCAGGCAATCCCGCACCTGCTCCTGGTCTCCTGGCTCGTCCCTTTCTCAGCTTGGTTGCTGGCGCTGCCCGACGACTGGAGCAAGCGGTTCCCGCTCCTGATCGCCGCCCTCGCCGCCCTGCTCGGGAGCTTCCCCGGCGCGGCCTTGCTCGGGCTGTATCTCTCGATGTGCGACTGGCTGTTCGGCGATCACCGGCCGCTGTTCGGCGACCACCTCGACCGGCACGCGAACGAGGTCTTGTCCTGTCAGGGAATCGAGGACTGGAAGAGCTTCCTGCGACTGCACATCGACGAGGACGGCAAGCTCACCATCTACCCCATCGGCGTGGAGCGGATTGCGCGCCGCAAGGAGCTGCAGCTGAACACGGCCGGCGCGCCGGGCGATCCGTTCTTCCTGCTTCCGGGCGAGCTCGAGCCGCATTTGATCGAAGAGGAGCCGATCCAAATAACGACGCCCTAGCGATCCTGTAAGGCGTCGAGCGCGACGGCGAAGGCCAGCACCAGCCGCCGATCGAGCTCGCGGCCGCCCGACGCGAGCTCGAGCACATAGCGGTCGCGGAGCTTGCCGAGCACGCGCCGGTAGCTGCCGATCTCCTCCCCGCTCCGGACCAGCCGGAAGTTGAACGGCAGCCACGTGAGCACGCCGAGCCAGTCCGGGCCGAGATCCGCGAAGCGGCGCAGCAACGCCACGATCCAGTTCGATTCGTAGGCCTCGAACAGCTCGTTCGCCTCCGGATCGCGCACGTGCCAGTGGCTGCGGATCAGCGACCGCGCAAAGTCCTTCTCGAGCAGGCCGATCGGGCGGTCGTCGGCGTCGAGGACCTCGTGCCGGCCGCGGAACTCGAACACCGTCTTCGACTTGATCATGAAGAGGTGGCGCTCGTCGTCCGGCGACAGGCGGAAGCGGATGTCCTCCTTAATCTTGAGCCGCTTCTGCTTGACGAAGAGGACCGGCTCGCCCTCGTCCGTCGAGCCGGTCGCGGGGATGCTGATCCGATACTCGTTCGCGACCGGCTTGAAGACCTGCTGGACGAGGAACCGGTCCGCGCTCTCGAGAGCCGGGAGAACTGATTCTGCGCCGGCTGTGGCCACTCAGCTCATCGCGGCCATGGCTGCCTTGGCGCGCTCCTCCATCTCCTCGGGGCTGACGTCCTCCACGTGGGTAGCGATCGACCACTCGTGGCCGAACGGGTCGCTGACCTTTCCGTAGCGGTCGCCCCAGAACATGTTCTCGACGGGCGTTGTGATCGTGCCGCCGGCGTCCACGACCTGCTGGACGATCTCGTCGACGTCCTCGGTGTACAAGAAGATGCCGACGGTAGTCGTCCCGACCTCCTTCGGCGACTTGCCCGTCGCCTGCGGGAACGGGTCGGAGAGCATGATCAGCGAGTCGCCGATCTCCAGCTCTGCGTGCGCGACCTTTCCGTCGGGGGTCGGCATGAGCACGCGCTCTTTCGCTCCGAACGCGCGCTTGTAGAACTCGATCGCCTTGCTTGCGTCGTCGACAGAGAGGTACGGCGTGATGGAGTGGTAGCCCTCCGGGATCGGCTTCACGGCCATGGTGTGCCCTCCATTTCGGTTGTGGTCGAGCCGACCGCGATCCTAACCAACCGCGGTCGGCCCGACGGCGAAGCTCACGGCTGGTACTGCTGATCGAGCGAGATGACCGGGTTCGGGTACCGGTAGTCGACGCGAATCCAGAAGCCGAACGACTTGGTCTGGCCAAGCAGCCGCCGCTGGTTCGGGTTTTTGCCCTCGAGGATCTGCGCGAGCTCGGAAACGGAGCTCTCGGTCGTCATGCAGCGTCCCGTGGTGAGGATGGTGACAGAGGCGTTCGGGACGACGACGTAGCTCAGCAGGCGGTGGCTCTCGTCGACGACGTAGTAGTCGTTCGTAACCTCGCGTCCGTCCTGCGCCGCTGCACGGTCGGCCGTCACGCCGTGGAGCAACAGAGCCGGATCGAAGCGCAGCTCGAAGCGACGGCCCTTGCGCTCGAGCGAGTTGATGTGACCCCAGAGAACCTCCTGGCGCGCCTGCGTGGCGGGCGGTAGGGACAAGAGGGTGCACGGGGACTTCGCGGCGGCGGCCGCAGGCGACGTCGACTTGTGCGACGAGGCGCAGGCGGCGCCGACGAGAGCCGCGACCGCTGCGAGGATGACGAGTGATGTCTTCATGACATTCCTTTCGTTCGAGTGGTTTCCGAACGATCGACCGTGTCGGTAAAGCGGTGCCAAACCGGGGGTAAAGCGTGCGATCATGGTTCGAGTAATGGAATTTCGCGTCCTCGGGCCGGTTGAAGCGGCCGCCGAGGGACGTCCCGTCCCGCTGCCGGCCGCGAAGCCGCGCGCGCTCTTCGCCGTACTGCTCCTGAACCGAAACCGCGTCGTCTCGGTCAGCGAGCTGGTCGACGATCTCTGGGGCGAGGAGCCGCCGGAGACGGCAACGAAGGCGCTCCAGGTCTACGTCTCCCAGCTCCGTAAGGCAATCGGCGCCGACCGTCTGGTGACCAAGGCCCCGGGTTACTCGCTCCGGGTCGAGGAAGGCGAGCTCGATCTCGACCGCTTCGAGCAGCTCGTGCGTGAAGGCCGCGAGCGGCTCGCCGCCGGAGACGCCAAGGCGGCGGCGAAGGTGCTCGCGGAGGCGCTCGACCTCTGGCGTGGGCCCGCGCTCGCCGAGTTCGACGCCGAGCCGTTCGCGCGCGACGCCGGCGCCAGGCTCGACGAGGCCCGCCTGGCCGCGATCGAGGAGCGGATCGAGGCCGACCTGGCGCTGGGTCGCCACGCCCAGCTGATGCCCGAGCTGGAAGACCTGATCGCACGCGAGCCGTTCAGGGAGCGGCTACGCGGGCAGCTGATGCTCGCGCTCTACCGGTCGGATCGCCAGGCCGAGGCGCTCGAGCAGTACCGGCGGACGCGCGAGACGCTGAGCGAGGAGCTCGGCATCGAGCCGAGCTCAGGGCTTCAGGAGCTCGAGCGGGCGATCCTCCAGCACGACCCGAGCCTCGAGATCGGACGGCGGCCGCCGACCGTGATGCTGGCCGAGGCGCCCGCGTTCGAGCAGCGCCGGCGGCTCCTGCCCGTCCTCGTCGCCGTCCTCCTCCTCGCGATCGTCACCGCGGGGACGACGGCGCTCGTGGTCGCGGGCGGCGGCTCGACCAAGAAGAGCGATACCGACCTTCGCGCGTTCGTGGGGAAGCTGGAGAACTTTCTCGACCAGTCGAGCGACGGCCGCCGCGAGATCGCGGCGGCGATTCAGGGCGCCGTCAGCTGCAAGTTCTCGGCGAACGCCGCCGTCGAACGCCTGAACAGCGTGCAGCGGAACCGCCAGAGCCTGCTCCAGCAGGTCGCCGCCCTGTCGGTCCCGGACGACCGCGCCGCGCTCCGCGCGTCCGACCTGTTCCAGAAGGCGGCGCATGCCTCGATCACCGCCGACTGGCATTACCGTGACTGGTTGTTCGGGCGATCCGGCTGCGGGCGTCCGCCGCCAGACGCTGACCTGCACGCGGCCCAGGCCGCGGACGCCAAGGCGACGCGTGCGAAGCGGGCCTTCGTCGCCGTCTTCGACCCGCTCGCTCGTCGCTTTCACCAGCGTGTCTGGACCGCAGGCGAGTTCTGAGAAATCGGAGCGTCCAAATTGCGAACTTTTTCTTCAGCCGACCCCTTGTGCGGCTCGCCGGCGTTCCCTAGATTCCCTCGGGCGCCGAGCACGGAGCGCAAGTAGGACGAAGCCGAGCTCGAAGGCAGTAGGCGGAAGCCGAAGGTCAGCGAGAGCGGTGGACGAAAGCGAAACCGACTCGGCGAACGAAGGAGCGCCTCCGGGCGCTCCTTCGTTTTTCTCCCTTGAAACCGCCGGGCTCGGTCAGGCGAGCTCGACGTCGACGGCGTAGCGGCGCCGAAGCTCACGCGCCCTCCTCTGCAAGAAGTAGAGCGACGAGGCAGTACCTCGAACAAGCGAGGCGCCGGCAAAAGCCGGCGCCTCGCTTTCGCTCTCAGGACACGATCTGGATCAGCTGCTCGTCGACGCCCGAGAAGGCGGTGCCTTCGTGCTCGACGTTCGCGAACGTGAGCGCGTCTGCGCTCCCGACGTGGTACGCCCCTTGCGTCGCCCGGACGTCGACCGTGAACGTGTGCCGCGAACCGTCGCAGACCGGCACGTAATTTCCGTTGCCTCTCGTCTCGCCCTGAGACACGGCCACGTACGACTGCTGGCCGTTCGCCCCGACCGGGCAGGCGACGGTGACCGCGATCGTCACGCCTCCGCCTCCGGTCTCGAGCCGCGCGCTGTCGGCGAGCTCGACGAGAACAGTGGGCTGGACGAAGAGCACCTCCGAGTCTTGTGTCCGTTCGGTCTTGCCACGCTTGATGACCACGGATGCGGTCGCCGCTGCTCGGCCGAGCTCGAAGGTCCCGCCCGCGGACTGGACGACGACCGTGAACATCCGGAGCGAACCGATGCATGTCAGCGGGAACGATGCCTGTCCCGATGCCTGCGGTTGGGAGACGCTGACGAGGGCTTCGACAACCGTCCACCGCTCCGGGCACGAGGCCAAGACCTGCACCGTCATCGACCGGCCGTCGGGCGCGAGTCCCGCGGCCGACTGAATATCGACCGTCGGACCCGAGGCCAGACGCGCTTCGGCCGTCGCAGCTGCACCGATCCCGAGAACGACGACCCCGATGAGCGCGAGCGCGCGCAAGCGGCCCCTCGCGATTGCGCCCCTTTTCATACACCTACCTCCTTGGAGGCGAGAGGATCGATATGCAATCCAATACGCCGTTTGGCGGCATCGGATTTCGCCGGGACGCAGTGATACCGGCTAGCGCGTCGGTTGCATCAGCTCGACGCAGGCGAAGGCGCCGAGACCGGTGAAGAGGAATTGCAGTCGCGCATTCGACCGCTGATCGCGCGCGATTCGACGGGCAAGGAGCTTCTGGTCCCAACGCCGCCGGAGCGCGGCGAGCAGCGAGACGTCCGAGCGCTGTTCCCGTTTGAGGATGCGCAGCGCTCGAGCCACTTGGCCTTGCTCGGCAGGGCGCGGCTTGAGGACGCGAAGGCGCGCCAGCAGGCGACCCTGGACGCGCACGCCGCCGGCGAGAAGTTTCAGAACGAGCTGCCGCCGAGTGCCCGGACGAGAAGGCGCGAACCTCAGGACGGCGCGGGCCTCGCGCTTCGCGCGAGTGCAGGTCGCATCCGCCCGATCTGACCACTCGGCTCGCGCTTTCTGGCTGTGCTTGTGCCTGACCTTCCGATGGTGGACGATGGCGCCCTTTTTTGCCGGCGTCGCCAACTTGGCGTCTCCGACCGCCCCGCCCGCAAGAAAGGTGCCCGCGTAGGCGGCACCCAAGATCATGGCGGCCGAGAAGACGACGCCTACCGCAAGCCCGAACTTTCGCATCGGTACCCAGCGGATCGTCATCGCGCCGTGAGCGCGCGTCCCTCGTTCGAGGGACTACCGTCTGGGTAGGCTCGCGCCGTGGACGCGATCGACGTGGCTCAGGCAAGAGCTCTGCTCGAGGAGGCCGGCGGCGGCTACGAGATCGTGCACTCCTCGCCAGGACTCGAGGTCGGCGTCTACGTCCTCGCCGCCCCCGAGCCGGACCGGCAGCAGCCACACGAGGACGACGAGCTGTATGTCGTGCTCGAGGGGCGTGGCGTCCTCGAGATCGAAACGGACGAAGTTCCGGTGTCGGAGGGGAAGGCGGTCTTCGTCCCGGCCGGGGCGGAGCACCGCTTCACGGGCTACGAGCGCCTCGCCGTGGTTGTGATCTTCGCCCGCGGACGCTAGGCCGACAGGTCATGACAGGCGGGGCTTCAGCGCCCTTTCAGCAAGCCTTTACCGCGCCTTCAGCCCTCGAGCGCATCGTTTGGCTCGACCGAAAGGAGCCGACATGGCCGAGGCAGGAAACACTCAAGAGCTCGCGTTCCGAACCAATGCCGGTCTGGACGTTTCACTCCTGTGGCGTCCCGCCGACGACCGGCTGAGCGTGGTGGTCACCGACCAGAAAGGCGGCGGCTCGTTCGAGCTCGGAGCTCGGCGCGACAACGCGCTCGAGGTCTTCTACCACCCGTTCGCCTACGCGGCCGCGTAGCTGGCCTTCTCGGGCACCGAACGTCGGCGGAGGCGGTTCTGCGCCCACCTGAACAGGCGGTGTGGGACCTGCGCGCGAGGATCGGAGAAGGCGTAGATCGAGCAGAGGATCCAGCAGGCGAGGAAGCTGTCGGCGGCGAAGACGATCCAGATCCACAAGGGCTTGTCGATATCGGAAAAGGCGAAGAAGGTGAGCGCGAGCGCTGCCGGCGCGACGAACGTGAGCCAATCGATCGCGATCTGGAAGGCCTTGCGCACGCAGTAGCTCGGACCGGTCGAGCGGAAGTCCTCCCAGCCGAAGATCCTGCGCGACCCGAGTGCGAGACGGAGCTTCTTCTTCGTGTACAGGCTGATCTTCTCGACCTGGACCATGTTCATGATGTATGTCCAGCCGAGGATCGACGAGAGCCAGGGGATGAGGAGCCACGCCTGCGTGTGCTCGGCCTTCGACGCCGCATACGATCCGACGAGCGCGGCCGCCACGAGGTTCACGTAGCGCAGGTTGTCGCGGAACTGAATCCGACGCGTCTGCTCCTCTTTCAGCTTCTCGTACTCGAGGAGTCGCGCCTGCATCACGACGGAAATGCTGACGTTCTGCGGCTTGTCTTCCATCTGCGGCGGCCTCGTTTCCTTCCTCTGACGACTCGCTCTGATCATCAGACGGAGGAGCGGGCCGATTCCTTCCCGGCGGCCGGCACTCGACGGCCCGGCGCTTGATGGGCGGGCCCGCCGCGAGGGCAGGCCCGCCCAGAAAGGTCAGTGCTTGTTTCCCTTTCCGTGCCGGCAAAGGCCCGGCGGAACCGAAGTCGCGCAGTGGTTGTGCTTGAAGACGTTCGCACCGACTCCGTCCCAGAAGAGATCAGGGTTGTTCCCGAAGGCGTGGTTGTTCAGCACGCGCACGCCGGTCGAGACCTGAACCGCAATGCCGACCGGGTTCTCGAGAACGCGGTTGTCCTTGATCAGGGTGCCGTTCGCCGGCCGTGGCGTCCCCGCCGTGAACCCGTTCAGGATTCCGAAGGCGCGGTTGTGGAGCGCCTTGTTGTGGAAGACGACGTTGTCGTTCGCGCCGAATCCGATCCGAATACCCCAGTTGTTGTTGACGGCGCGGTTGTGCCGGACGATGTTGTGGTCCGAACCCGCGTCTCGGATCTGGATTCCGCAGGCGTTCCCCGCCAGGTTGTCAATCGCGGCGTTGTGCGCGATCACGTTCTCCGACGACCCCTGCATGAGCTCGATGCCGTCGTGGCCGGCAGCGGTGAGCACGTTCTTCCGAAACCGGTTGTGGTCGGAGTTGAGCAAGAGGATGTCTGCCTCGTGACCTTCCCTGATCACCAAGCCCTCGATGCGCACGTGCGAAACGTTCTGCAGCTGGAACGCTGCGGGCACAGGCACCTCGAGGTTGTCGGCGTCCACGATCACCGAGCCCGGAGCGCCTTTGCGCTTGATCGTGAGCCGGCTCTTCGTGATCGAGACCCGCTCGTGGTACGTCCCCGCGCAGACGAGGATCTTCGCGCCCGACGGCGCGGCATTGACCGCGGCTTGGATGGTCGTGTACTGGGCGTCAGGGCACTGCGCCTTGTCGTTGTCGACCTTGAGCACAGGACCCGATGAGGCCGCGGGCGCGAAAATCACCGCAAGCGCCGCTAGCCCGAGCGCCAGAACGTATCTGGGCTTCATGTTTATTGATCCCCCCTTCGCTTCAGCCGCTTCGGGAGGGGCAATACGTTGCTCTTCCCGTTTCGGGGGATCTGAACCGCGCGAGAGGGCCGGCGGAAAGGCGCCCCGGCAGCGCGCAAAATGCGACTCATGCGCCGCGTTCCGATCTTTGCCGCCTTCGCTCTACTCGCAGCATCCTGCGGGTCGTCGCGATGAGGGGCGCATTCTCGCCGAGGCTGCGGAAGACGCTGCGGCGGTTGCGCTAGCGGCGGCGCTCGTGTGACCGACTGCATTGCCGATACCGATTCGGTGACGATTCCAAAGCACACCGGCGCAGCGGTTGGCGCGCTCGCTCTGGCGCTCGAGCTACCGATGCTCTGGACACTGTTCATCGTTCACGACAGCGTCCGTTTCCTCACCGCACTCGCCTTGCTCGCGCCTGCCCGTATCTGGGGATTGCCGGTCTCGCGGTTGCTCTGAAGCAGCGTTCTCGGGTGGCGGCCGGCGTCTCGGTCCTGGCACTCGGAGGCCTCGCCTTCGTCTTGCTTGTCTTCTGGGCTGTTGCCGGCGCCCTCAGCCAGGGCTGACTCCGCAGCAGGCCTCGCCGCAAGAAACCGCGCTTGTGGACGTCAAATAGTTGACAACGCGCTTGAGATTGGGGGGAGCGCCATGCAAAAGATCTCTGCGGCTCTCGTTGTGGCAGCGCTTAGCGTCGCGGGGCTGATGGTGGGCTCGGCGCCGGCGTCGACGCCGGGGCCCGCGTACCTCAGCGTCGTCTCGTTCAGCGCCGCCTCGAAGAACAAGAACGCTGCACGGCTCGCCGTAACGACGAAGGCGCCAATTCCGCGGCATCCGGACACGTTCATCAGGTCGAACCCTGTCGTGGGCTTTGCCTGGGTCGATCTCGCGACCAGCAAGGCTTTCGTCACGACGATCCACCCGGTGATCGGCCGCGATTCCCGTCAGAACCCGAGGGGTTGGCACGCGCACGTCGTCACGCTGAGCGGCGGCGCGACCGCTCCGAACGACTTCTGCCTTGCCTCGATCGACGCGAGCCCGACCGCGGGAATCTCGATTCACGGCAAGACGATGCGGGTGAACGTGCGAAAGTCGAAGCTGCCGGTGGCGCCGCAGGCATTCGACCTCGCCACGGGTTTCACGGTTCAAACTGACGCGGCCTGCGCCTCGCAACTCGGGGTACGCGTCAGCACCTAGCACTCGTCACCAATCGAGCCGCCGCGGGCGTGAGGCGTTCTGCCCAAGGCGCCTCGGCAGGGGGGACTCCTCTGGTCGAGCGGCCAAGGCTCTGCGTCGGCTGGGGGAGAGGGTTGACGCAGACAGAGGGCGCGCCCAGAGCGTGTCCTAGCCTTGGCCGCCCGAGGAGTGAGGTTACAACAGATTTGTGGCGAGACCGTCCATGAATCTTCGGGCTGGAGCGGGCACGCGGGAGAAGTTCAGACCGGCGCGATGGGGCTCGCCATGACGCGCGTGTAGTCAAGGCCTTGTGATCTGGATCACTAGGCTGCGTCCTCTGCATAGCCGACGGCCCAGGCGTCGCTCGCACGAGCTGTCGGGTCGGCGATAAAGCCGTCGAGGGTAGTCGCCCTGTAGTACTGAGTGAGGCTCACGATGCGGTCAAGGGCCGGCTGTGCGCGCTTCCTCGACGTACTCGTCGTGGCGGCGGAACCAGGGCCCGGTCTCGTTGCGTCCCTTCGGTGCTCGGTCAAGCCACGGGTACATGCCCCAGAGGGCATCTACGCCTCGGGCATAGGCCGAGTAGGTGTGGTAGACGACGCCGTCCTCGAGGGCGAACGCGCTCATCCCCGGCGCCTCGCGCGTGTACGTCGCCGGGTCGGTTCCGGTCATGGCCGCGAACTCGGCGACAGGACCCTCGCCGCCGGCCTCCAAGACCGGCGTCACGTCCATCGAGCGGTAGTTGTATTCGACGAC
>JBIOYJ010000057.1:0-3904 GCA_044870105.1 Gaiellaceae bacterium
AGGTGCCCGTCAAGGACCTGATCCCGAAAGAGGGAGCGACCGGCTGGGCAGACACGTGGATGCTGTCCGCCAAGTCCAAGCATCCGAACTGCGCCTACGAGTGGATGAAGTGGGTCTCGACGCCGAAAGTGCAGGCCCAGCAGGCGATCTACTTCGGCGAGACTCCGGCGAACACGAAGGCGTGCGCGGTCATGGACCAGCTCTCGAAGGGCTCCTGCGCGCAGTACCACGCCGACGCGCCCGCGTCGTACTTCAAGAGCATCAAGTTCTGGAAGACGCCGTCGGCCGACTGCGGCAACGGCGACACCAACTGCACGGACTACACGGTCTGGCAGCAGAAGTGGCAGGAGGTAAAAGGCTAGGCCGCTTTGGCGTCCGCGCCTGAAGCAATCTCGGCGGGCCGCTCGACCTGGGCGGCTCGCCGCCGGCTTTCCGCCGCGTTCTGGAGGCGGCCGTGGCTACGAGCACTGCTCCTGCTGGCGCCGCCGCTCGCCTGGCTCCTGCTGATCTACCTGGCCTCGCTCGCCGTGCTGTTCGTCTCGGCGTTCTGGGGGCTCGACCCGTTCACGAGCGAGATCGTCCACGTCTGGAGCTTCTCCAACTTCGACACGATCATCCACAGCGAGACGTACCGCCGGATCGCACTGCGGACGATCGGCATCGCCGCCGCGGTCACGCTGACGGACGCGCTGCTCGCCTTCCCGTTCGCCTACTACATGGCCCGCGTCGCCTCGCCGCGGATGCGGACGATCCTGTTCGTCTGCGTCCTGCTGCCCCTGTGGTCGAGCTACCTCGTCCGCGTCTACGCCTGGAAGCTGATCCTCGCGAAGAACGGCGCTCTCAACTGGTCGCTGGACGAGATCGGGTTGCCGACGATCGGCGTCGGCTACTCGAACTGGGCGATGTGGATCGTCTTCTCGTACATCTGGCTGCCGTTCATGATCCTGCCGGTCTACGCCGCGCTGGAGCGTATTCCCGACTCCTACCTGGAGGCCTCGCGCGACCTGGGCGCGAAGGGCTGGCGCACGACGCGGAGCGTGGTCCTGCCGCTTGCCCTGCCGGGCGTGATCGCGGGCTCGATCTTCACCTTCTCGCTCACGCTCGGCGACTTCATCACGCCGACGCTCGTCGGCGGCGCCGGCTCCGACTTCATCGGCAACGTCGTCTACCGCAACGTCGGCGTGGCGAACAACGTCCCCTTCGCGGCCGCGTTCGCGACCGTGCCGGCGCTGGTCATGGCCGCGTACCTGCTGATCGCCCGCCGTCTGGGCGCGTTCGAGGCTTTGTAGTGGAGACCCTTGGCACCCGGATCGCGCTGCGCATCTGGACGGGGTTGATCGTGCTCTTCCTGTTCACGCCGATCGCGATCATCTTCGTCTACGCCTTCAACTCCTCCAACGTGCAGAGCTGGCCGATCGCCGGTTTCTCGACGAAGTGGTTCTCGTCCACGTGGCAGAACCAGGAGGCGCGGGATGCACTCTGGCTCTCGCTCAAGGCAGGGCTCCTGTCGACGGCCATCGCGCTCCTGCTCGGCTCCGCCGCCGCGTTCGCGGTCGACCGCTTCCGCTTCTTCGGCCGCGAAACGATCTCGTTCATCGTCGTCCTGCCGATCGCACTGCCCGGGATCATCACGGGGATGGCGCTGAACTCCTTCTTCGTCTTCAACGGGATCGATCTCGCGCTCTGGACGATCGTGATCGGCCACGCGACCTTCTGCATCGTGATCGTCTACAACAACGTGCTCGCGCGCCTGCGCCGGACGTCGGGCTCGTTGACGGAAGCCTCGATGGATCTCGGGGCCGACGGCTGGCAGACGTTCCGCTACGTCACCCTGCCGACCATGTCGACGTCGCTGATCGCGGGCGGTCTGCTCGCGTTCGCGCTCTCCTTCGACGAGGTGGTCGTGACCTACTTCACGGCCGGCGCCCAGAACACGCTCCCGCTCTGGATCTTCGGGAACATCCGCCAGGGCCAGGAGCTTCCGCAGGTGAACGTGGTCGCGCTCGTCGTCATCCTCGCGGCGATCATCCCGGTCGCGATCGCCCAGCGCCTCACCCGCGAGACCGGCATCCTGCGGCGAAGGTGAGGCGTCGCTTGCGACGCCGTCTGGAGGCTGTGCCGCTTTGCCGGTGCGGCCGGGCTAACTAACGCTGAATTTTCGGCTGCGGTAAATCTTGTGCGGTGCCGTCATGGAGAGCTAGGCTCGCACCGGTCGAGTCTGGAGGATTGACGTGAGCGTCACGGTTTCGCAGCACAAGAACTTCGTCGGCGGCGAGTGGGTGGACGCGGTCGGCGGCGGCACGATGGAGGTCCTGAACCCCGCGACCGGCGAGACGATCGCGGAGGTGCCGCGGGGCACGGAGGAAGACGTGAACCGCGCCGTCGAGGCAGCGAAGAAGGCGCTGCCCGAATGGCTGGAGACGACCCCGCAGGAACGCTCGGAGCTCCTGCTCAAGCTCGGGCAGCTGATCGACGACAACGCCGAAGAGCTCGCGCACCTGGAGTCGCAGAACGTCGGCAAGCCGATCGCCGCGGCCCGGGACGAGATGCCGGTCTGCGCGGACAACTTCCGCTTCTTCGCCGGCGCCGCCCGCATCCTCGAAGGCAAGGCGACGGGTGAGTACATGCGCGGCTACACGTCCTGGATCCGGCGCGAGCCGGTCGGGATCGTCGGCGGGATCACGCCCTGGAACTACCCCTTGATGATGGCGGTCTGGAAGGTGGCGCCTGCGTTGGCGGCCGGCAACGTGCAGGTGTTGAAGCCGTCCGAGCAGACGCCGCTGACGACGCTGCGCTTCCTGCAGCTCGCCGAGGAGATCCTGCCGCCCGGCGTCCTGAACGTGATCACGGGTGACGGGGAGCCGGTGGGCGCGGGCATCGTCCGCCATCCGGACGTGCGCATGGTCTCGCTGACCGGCGACGTGGCGACGGGGCGCGAGGTCGCGAAGGCAGCCTCCGAGACGTTGAAGCGCGTCCACCTCGAGCTCGGCGGCAAGGCCCCGGTGCTCGTGTTCGACGACGCCGACCCGGCTGCCGTTGCCGAGGGGATCAAGGTCGCCGGTTACTGGAACTCGGGTCAGGACTGCACGGCGGCGTCGCGCGTGGTCGCCGGGCCGAAGATCTACGACAAGCTGCTGGAGGAGCTGGTTCCGGCCGTCGAGTCGCTTGCGGTCGGAGATCCGGCCGAGAACGAGGAGCTCGACATGGGCCCCGTGATCTCGAAGGATCAGCAGGACCGGATCGTCGGCTTTCTGGAGCGGGCGAAGGGCGCGAAGGTGCTGACCGGCGGCGACTCGAACGGCGACCGCGGCTTCTTCGTCAAGCCGACAGTGATCGTCGACGTCGACCAGACGGACGAGATCGTGCAGCGGGAGGTGTTCGGCCCCGTCGTGACCGTGCAGCGCTTCGCCGACGACAACCAGGCGATCGCCTGGGCGAACGACGTCGACTACGGGCTCTCGGCCTCGGTCTGGACCCGGGACGTGGGGCGGGCGCTGAACGCTGCGCGCAGGCTCCAGTTCGGGACGGTCTGGATCAACGACCACATCCCGCTCGTCTCCGAGATGCCGCACGGCGGGTACAAGGAGTCGGGCTACGGCAAGGACCTGTCGGTCTACTCCCTGGAGGACTACACCCAGATCAAGCACGTGATGGCCAAGCTGGACTAATCGCCTTCGCGGTGGAACAACCTGCCGGCTGGGAGCGGATCTGCTCGAAGCTCGGGCCGCGCGTGACCGCGGTCGCGCAGGACGCGCGCTCGCAGGCGCGCAACCGGGAACTGGCGCTCGACCGACTCGCGCAGCGGCTGGCCGCCCGGCTGGCCAAGGCGCTCGAGGTCAGCCGGCCGCGGACCGCCACCCCCACCTCAGTCGATCTTGGCCATCACGTGCTTGATCTGCGTGTA
>JBIOYJ010000058.1:0-4831 GCA_044870105.1 Gaiellaceae bacterium
TCGCCTCGCGCCGCCGTTTGATCTCGGACCTGAGCATCAGATCGGGGAGGAAGAAGCCAGCGACCCCGAGGAGGAGCAGCACGCCGGCAGAGGGCAGCCGACCGGTCGCCGCCGCGTAAGGGAGGAGTGGAACTAGCGGCGCAGCAAGCCCAACGAGCACCTTCTCGATCAGGAAGCGGGCAAGCGTCTTGCGGGCGCCTGCCCCGCGCAGGTCGCGCTCATACGTGCCGCGCAGGTCTGAGAGCCAAGCAGGTGCGTCGATGACGGGTGCGCGCTCGTCGAGCAAGGCTTTTCGCGCACCTATCGCGCGAGCGAAGCGAACAGCGAGTGCTGGGCGCCGCGACGCGTAGGCGTAAGCGATGAGAAGCCCACCCGCGACTAGACATGCGCTTGAGAGGAAGAGCGCGGCGTTCACGGTCGTCCTCCCGTTCTGCGCGGCTCGGGGACACGACCAAGCTGCCGCATCAGCAGATAGCAGCCGAAGATCAGGAGCCCGCCGATCGCGCCGACGAGCGTTCCAGCCGGCGTGCGGTAGGCGTCGAGATAGGCCGGTGAGGCGAGACCGACCAGCAGGAGCAAAACGATCGGGCTCAACGCGAGGATCGCTGCTTCGAGCTGAAGCGTGGAGGCGCGCGACCGCGCCTTCTCGCGGGCCTCGAGTCGCTCCGAGAGGACCGAAGCCAGCTCGCGCAGCACCGGCGCAAGCCCTCCAGCTGGTAGCTCGAGCAGGCCCGCACGCAGAAGCAGCGCAACTGTGTCGGCGGTACGCTCGGCCGTCTCCGCGAGTCCGTCGATCGCCGCGACTAGCCCGCCGGCACGCAACCGCGCGTGGAAGCGGGCAAGGTCGCCGCGCAACGGCGGCGGCCCGTCTTCGGCGACGAGTGCAACTGCCGCGGGAAACGCGATTCCGGCCTCAAGGGCGTCGGCAAGCTGAGCGAGCGCCGCGGGCCACGCGCGCTCGCGCTGACGCTGGCGGCGAGCGCGCCGTCGCGCCGCCCACGCCACTGGTGCGTAGGCACCCGCGATCGCGCCGGCCAGCGCGAGTACCGGGACGTCGACGAGCGACCACACGAGGACGGCCGCAATCGCAGCCGAGGCGAAGACGACCATGAGAAAGACGGACAGGCTCAGCGGCAAGTCGCCCTGACGCACAAGACGGCCGAAGCGCCCGATTCCGAGTTGGATCTCAGCGCCGCAAACGACACCTGCCCAGACAAGAGCGACACCCGCGGCGAATACGAGCCCGAGCAAGAAACCGGTCATCGCGACGCTCCCGAGACGAGGAAGCCACGTGCCTCGCTGACCGGGTACGCCGCCGAGGTCTCGGTCGTCCGCGTAGGCAGCGCGCCGCTCGCATCGATAGGGCCGGTCGCCGTGAAGGAGATCCGCCAGACGACGATCGCCTCGATTCGATAGCCGGTGGAGCCACAACTCGCGAGCACGTAGGGGTTCCGACCTTGGTCGCCGGGGAGGCAGCGCGTTTCGTACGCGTGCAGGACAGCGTCGGCAGGTGGTGGCCCCGGCCGATAGGGCCGACCGGGACCTCCCGAAACGCCCGCTCCGTCGCCGAACCGCCACTCGACCACGCTCGGCTCCGCACGGACGGTGACGGTTTCGCCGACAAGCGAGGCTGTTAACTCCTCAGCCCTGGGACCTGGATCGAGCCAGAACCACGAAACCGCACCAGTAAGTCCTGCCAGTCGCGGTGATGTCTGAATGCGGCCGGTGGCGAGTGTGAGCCGATCCGCGACGGATGCCGCAATCGCTTCCGGATTCAGTCCAGGCCCGCCGGGATTGCCCCCTGGCCCTACGAGCGTGTAGCAGGGTAGGACGGAACCCGGTGCGTAGATGCAGACGCGTCCGGGCCCGACGGGGTACCAGAAGCTGCCAGGCCCAAACGGCTGCGGGTTGCGCGCGAGAGCCGAGTTGGACGCGAGAGGTGGATAGGGGTTCACGTCGGGCAGATCGTCGACGGCGCCTCCCTTAACCGGAAGTCGCACGACACGGGACGTCGGCCGCGAAGCTGTTTCCCTCTCCCGCCCCGGCTCGCTCCGCTTAACGTTGATCGATACACCGATCCTCGCTCGGCTCGGGTCGACCTGCTGTGAGTAGTAGCCGAGCTTGATCGTGGGCGGTGGAGGCTTCGGCTTGTCGGCCGAAGCATTCGCCACGAAGACAAGTGAGACGACGGTCGCGAGGCCCGCGCCGAGTGCGGCTCGGCTCAATCCAGGATTTGGACTCTCCAGACGACGAAGCGGTTCGTGCGGCCGACGCGGCGAAGTTCGATGCGCGCCTTCTCGTTGAGCTCGACCGACCGCCCACCTGGCTTCCTGTTCACGTGCGGCCTGAGGCGTTGGCGTCCGCGCGCGATGGCTGTTGCTCGCGTGTAGGACGGATCGAGACGGATCGAGAGGACTTGGAAGCGATCCGAAAGCAGTTGCACCCGGACCCCCCGCCTTCTCCGATCCGCGGCCGCAGACCGCAGCCCGGCGAGAGCCGGTCCGCGGGTCGAGCGCTCCGCCCAGGCTGGGATCTTGTTGTTCCAGAGGACGTAAACGGACAGGCGGCGGTTTTGAGCGAGGGCCGACCGAACCCCACGCTCCAGTGCGACCTCGCTCGTCTCGGTCGTGGTCGCCGTTGACACGGGTTGCGTCGAGGCCTTCTCGCCGCTGCCCTCGCAGCCGGTAGCGATCGCGAGCAAAACGGCGGACAGGAGGAGTGCGAGTCGCCTCATCATTCGACATGGAAGCCTGCCTGCTCGAGCTCGTTTACGTACGCGGGGCCACTGCCGAGCCAGCGGAGCTCCGGACCGGTCCCTTCGAAGAGCGGGTTCAGCGTCAACCTCCTCCCCTCCACGCCTGCGACCTCGACGATCTCGTCGATCCGCCGCGGCAGGAATCGCCGCTCCCTCGCACCAAAGCTGCGCGGGCGGTCGCAGTGAACTACGAGGTCGACGTCGCGTACCCAATCGAGTGCCTGCTCCGCCTCGATCCGCGCACCTGACGTGAGCGCGAAACGGACGAGGTTCCGGAGAGCATGGTCGGCGGATTCGCCGTGCACGCTCGTCATGCCCGCGTGCCCTGTGGCGAAGGACCAGAGCATCGCCATTGTCTCTGGGCCACGGCACTCGCCGACGAGGATGCGATCGGGATTCATGCGCAGAGCGTCCGAGACGAGGGCGTCGAGACTGACCGCGGGCAGGCCGTCCGGGCTCGCCGGCCGCGCCTCGTAGCCAACGCAGTTCGGCAGCACGCGCGGAAGCTGGAGCTCCGCTGAGGACTCGCAGACGACTACGCGCTCGGTCCCGGGGATTGCCCGCCCGAGCGCGTTGAGGAGCGTCGTCTTGCCGGAGGAAACCCGACCAGAGACGACGATGTTCTTTCCGGCCCGAACGCATGCAGCGAGGAAGCAGGCGGCCTGCTCGCTCAGGAAGTCAAGTGCCACGAGCTCGTCGAGCGTGCCGGCGGCGAGTCGGAAGCGGCGGATCGTGCAGATCGTGCAGCCGTTGGATGAGACAGGCGGGATCGCCGCGGTCAATCGAGAACCGTCGGGCAGGCGCGCCTCGACGCGAGGTGTGATGCGGTCGAGCCGCTTCCCCTCCACCTGCTCGAGCAGGCGCTCAACGAAGGCGCGCACCTGACGGTCGTCTTCGAAGACGAGGTCCGGCACGCGCTCGATGCGCTCCCCTGTGTCACGGAAGAGGCGCTTCGGACCGTTGATCATCCACTCCTGGGCGAGAGGGTCGGCGAGCATTTGCTCGGCGATTGCGCCTAGGCCGACGAGCTCGTTGCGGAGCTCGGCAGCGATGCCACTCCGCTCGTCCGCGGAGAGCGGCGGCACTTGTCCGCTGAGCGCCTCTGCCTCATACGAGCGAAGCGTCTCCTCGATCAGCTCCTCCGTCCGGCCGCGGCCGGCTTCGCTCACGAGGTTGACCTCTTCGGATGCGAGCGCCGACTCGAGGCGGAGGCGAATCGTCTCTGCAGGCTCGAGCGTCAGCTCTGTCATGAAACCGCTATCTCCTTCTCCTGTAGGCGCTCCTTGCGCGGCGGGGGCGGCATGAGCCGGAGCTTCCGGTCGCGCGGCGCAGGCGCAACAGGCAGGAACAGCTCATCGAGGAGTCGCGCGAGGGCCCGCGCATACGCGCCGCGCCGACGGGCGCCGGCAACTGTGAGACCCGTGCGCTGAGCGCGGGCAAGCGCACGGGAGTCCCAGGGGAGCCAGGCGTCGAGCGCGAAGCGTCGCTCTGCGAGCTGTCGCGGCAGGACAAGCTCGAGTGCGCTTCTCGCTGCGGCTCCGGGACCGCCGATTCCGTTGACGGCCACGCGCAGACGCTCCGGAGCGATCGCGAGCGCAAGCAGCGCATCAAGCTGATCGAGGCCGGCCCGCAGCTGCTCCTCACGCGCGCCGAGGGCAAGCAGGACGGCGTCCGCCGCGACGACCGCCTCACGATGGATGCGGCACGCAGCGCCTGCGTCGTCTCCCGTGGAGAGCAGGAAGCCGACGTCAGCGATGACCAGCGGGTAAAGCGAAGCGAGGGCGCGAAGAGTCGCCGCAACCGCGCCGGGACGAGCGAGTTCGCCGATCGCTTGCTCCGGCTCCGGTGGGCCGAGTAGGACTGGCGGCCATCCCTCGCGCATGGTCAGCCAGCGCTCGAGCAGCTCACGGAGCGCGCTGTCATTCCCGCCGACTGCTCGTGCGAGCCCGAGGAGCGAACCATCGCGCGGATCGACGCCGAGCCTGAGGTCGAGACCACCGCCGAGCGCATCCAGCTCGACGAGGACGCACGGCCACCGCTCCGCAGCGAGCGCAGCCAACGAGGCCGCGCATTCGC
>JBIOYJ010000059.1:0-34369 GCA_044870105.1 Gaiellaceae bacterium
GAATCAACCGGCTGCGCCGGCTCTCCCGGTTGGTAATTGGCGTAATCACCCACACGGTTCCGCCCGAACGCGTGATTCGCGCCAGTTCGGCGAGAAAACGTTCGTGATCGGCTACGACGTGCAGTCCATTGAGGCTCACTGTCACATCGACGACGCCTTCGTGAACAGGGAGCGCGAGCGCGTCGCCGCGCAAGAAGATGGTCTCGAATGGCAGCTTTTCTTGGCGCGCGACTATGAGGGCTCGCCGCAGCATCTGCTGCGCGATGTCTATCTCGAGGGCGTATCCGCGAAACCCACCTCTTGCAAACAGCGGCAGAAGAACCCCGCCGCCGCATGGGACATCGGCAAGGACGGGCTCAGGGCGCGGACTACGGAGTGCGGCGGCCACGGCGTCATCGACAAAGCCTTCGAGGTCGAGGAGGGGGTCAGCAAAACCCCACGCCTCGAATACGGCACGACGTAGGCGGGGGTTGCGGATGACCCGGTCGTAGACGCGTCCGTATATTCCTTCGAAGGGACCGCCCCCCGAAGCGTCCTCATCTAGAAAGTTGGTCCAGATATCGCCCGCACCGAAGCTCACGCGCTTGAGGCGGTCAGCCTGCAGGAGATCTTTTGGGTGCACTCCCGTTCGGATTCGGATCGCTTGGAAGCAACGGCAACTTATCGAAGGACACCTGGACCGACGGGTGCAGTTTTCGTCGGTGGAGCTAGCGGGACTCGAACCGGCGACCTCCTGGGTGCGATTTACACGAGACGGTTCGCCATGCTTCGCCACACGTTGCTATTTGCCGCTGCTGCGCCATTCTGGGCAACAAAGGTAACGCTGCGAGTCGTTGGCATTCGTCGGGGGCACCACTTGACCAAATCTTGACCATCCAGCCGACCGCGGCTGTTCGCCCCTAACTGTCTGCGCCGGCGGGAAGTGCGTGCTGCTCCAGCCGACCGAAGCCGCCTGGACGCCCAACCACACTCACGAGAACGAGCCGGCTGTCCGGAGAAAGCGACGGGTAGTCGAACTCGCCGGAAAGCAGAAGGCGAGGCTTGCCGCCGGCAATCGGCACCGAAAACAGACCACGGTCGCCATCATCACGACCGAAGCCGCTGTAGAGAAGCGCCGATTTCGCCGGCCAGAGAGCAGCCGCCGTTGCGTACTGATCGGGCAGGCTGAGCGTGCGGACGGCCCCGTCGCTGAGGGTGGGCATTGCGATCGAACCACTCGCGGCCTTGCGGTCGGCTGCCGCCGTGAATGCGATTTCGCTCGAGTTGAGGAACACCGGATTGATCTCCGACCGCAACGGTGTTTTCGTCAAGCGACGCGTTCCTCCCGTCGCGAGATTGACCGTGCACAGGTCGGTTGGAACGTCGAGCCGTCCCGGACCGGCCGCGGCGATGACAGGGGTCCGGCCATCGCCCGCCACCGCGATACCTGTCGACTCCCCCCGCAACGATCGGTCGAGACGAATTGACCTGATGCGACGGCCGCTGCGATCGAAGACTGCGAAGCGCTCGCTCCGCGCGCCCTGGAGCGGGTCAGCCGGATGCGGTCGGAACGCGATCAGGAGCCTGTTCGAATCGGGCAGCCATGCGAAGTCGGTCGCATCGATCGCCGTCGGTGTGATCCAGCGCGGCTTCGCGTCGCCTTCGACGCCGACGCCAACGCGGGCAAATTCCCCCTTTGTTACGCCACGGTAGGCGATCGTTTTTCCGTCGGGGCTGTAGCTCCCGCGGTCGAGATCGGATGTCTCGGGTATTGCTGGTTTGCCCTTCGACGGTTTCGCCGCGTCCTGGCCGCCGCCACATCCGGCGGCGGCCAGCGCTGCTGCGACGAGAGCAAGAGAGCGGGGCCGCGTCAGCACGAAGGGCTGCCATCTCCTCGTGTCCAGGCCCACGTTGCGGTCGCGGGGAAGCTGGCCGCCGTTGACCGCAGTATTGAGGAAGTTCTGCATCGCGTTGAGGTCCGCCGCTGTTCGCTGGGTAGTGCCGCGGGGAGATGTACGTCGCCGGGGTGACGATTTCGTCGCTGTCGGTCGGACGCTTGCCCACGGCCGAGCCGCTACCCGCCCGGCGCTCAGCCAGCGCCCGGCGCCAGCCGCGTACGAAACCGATGCATTACAACTCGTCGACGAGGTGCTTTTCGTACGCGCTCTGGCGCCCGCTGCCCAACCGAAGGCACGGGTCTAGACAGTCGGCATCGGCATCGGCAGCCGGGACGCGCCTTGCCTCCTCTTCCTCTTCTAGCCCTTCCGCGACCGCCGTCAGGTGCCGCTTGCGCCAGCTGCGGTACCGCGTCCACAAGTGCCGGATCATGTTTCTGGAGTGTATGTCGCGCCCGCGCTCCGATCGGTCCGTACGACGCGGCTGTTCACTCGAGCGGTCTCGCTCAGCAACGAAGCAAACGAGCTGAAGCGATGGTCGTCTTCGTAGAGATCTCAAGTTCGTGAGCGAGCTTGTCCGGTCTCATGGAGGAGCCGGACAAGCATGAGAACTATGGAGCTAGCCGGACTCGAACCGGCGCCCTCCTGGGTGCGATTTCGGCGAAGGCCTTCGTCATTGGTTGCCGTCCGTCGCCGCATGTGTCTAACGATGCGGTTTCTGTCCTGCGGCCTTCCGCGACGTCTACTTGACCAAAACTTGACCAAGGGACACCTCGGAGGCGCGAGTTCGGCCTCCGGGTCATGCGCGCTGAGGTCCTATCGGCGGCGCCGAGTCACGGGCCCGACGCGGCAGCCGGCCGTAGTGAGGACGAACACAACAACGATTGTGATCGTGGGCGGATGGCAGCGAGTCTAGCCCCGGGACCGCCGAGGCCTCAGAGGCGATGTGCTTCGGTCCGTACTGAGCAGCCAATCCATGAATTGTGCTGTCTACTCGATCAGGAGGCCACCAGGCTCCATGATTCCGCGTCCGACTAGTCGTGATCGAATGGATAGGTAATGCGGCTCGCTCCCGTCCGTAGATCGATACCTTCATGACACTCGACCTCGTCACCGCTCGAGACATCAAATTTGGCGTCCAGGTAGATCAGGCCCTCTAGGAAAGTCTTACCTTTTGGAGCCCGGATACTGAATGACGTCGGGATTGTTCTCGTTATCCATTTGCGATACGGCGCGCCCTCAGATGGCGTCCATGTGTCACCCACATATGCAATTGTTTCACGATTTTCTGACCGTTTACCCAACTCCAATGGATCGCTCGCGTCAACCCGGTGGTAGTTGTATCGAATTTTGTAGTTAATTAACCTGCCGTCCGAAGCTCCTACGACAGCCTTCCAAGCCAAGGTGTATCCCTTCCAAGAAATTGCGCACGGTTGTGTCGTAAATTCTGTTAGGCGGGACGACCGAGGCGGTTGTGGAGATGGAGCAGAATTTCGATCCGCTCCACATCCGGCACACAGAAACACAGCAACTAATGCCGATAAAAGCGCTCCGGTTAAACCTAGCAGCTTCACAGACCATTCCCTCATTGGGTGAGCCGTCGGCGCGCCGCACGCGTACAAAATGCTACGTGTCCTGGATGGA
This sequence comes from Gaiellaceae bacterium, assembly GCA_044870105.1. Taxonomy (GTDB): domain Bacteria; phylum Actinomycetota; class Thermoleophilia; order Gaiellales; family Gaiellaceae; genus JBKPFU01. Next base: position 3,519 of record JBIOYJ010000059.1, read on the forward strand.
CTCTTAGGCAGTCATCCACATGACCTGCGAGAAATCTTTTGTCTGCCTGGGATTCGACATAGGGCGCCGAAGTTATCGCCTCGTAGTATGCTGTAATGACGGCGAAACAAGCCGCCTGTGCTCCCCACTGCCACCACGAGCCATACCTGCTCTTGCAGGCTCGTTCGCCCATTGCCAAGAATGTCTCGTCGCAATACGACTTCGTCGTGGTCCAAGAGCCGTAACACGCGTCGTGGAAGTCGCAGGCGGCACGGAGCGTACCAAAGAAATCTGGGACTCTACGCTTTCCGGGACCGCATCCCTTCAGGCCATTGAGGTCATAACTGTTAATCGGGTCTTGGAATGCATAATCGTAGGCGTTGAGCGAACCTCCCTCAGCGGGATCGATCGCAAGGAACCTCCCCAGGGACGGGTCATACGGACGCGCGCCCATCAAGATAAGGCTCGTCGCGCTGTCGAGCTTCTTGTGCCACCGCCCCGTCCATAGGTCCGTCAGCGTATTCGCGGCCGGCGTTTGGTTCGGGGCACCAAACGGGTCATACGTATACGAGGCCGTGCGGTTGCCGCTTAGATCCGCGGAGGCGGCGAGATCCCCATGGCCGCTGTAGTAGAGGTACGTCTGCGGCCGCGTGTTAGCAGTCGGCGGTCCGTTGTACTGAGCGAATGCGCCGTTCGGACCATCAAGCGGCGTCGATGTGATCGTGCCGTTTGCGTTGGTCTCGAAGTAGGGCGCATCGCCATTTCCAACATAGAGGTAGCGCGTTATGCTCGTGGTGCCGCCGGTCACGCTCTGCCGGGTCTGCAGGCGGCCGAGTGCATCGTAGATGTACGTCACGGTCGTGCCGTTGAGGCTGCTACCGCTGATCCTGCCCCTTCCGTCCCAACTCAGCGTCTCCGAACCTTTGCTAGCCACCTGGCCATCAGCCGTGTAGGCAAAGGCGCTCGTCGTGCTCCCGCTAGTTGCGCTCGTCAGCTGGTCGAGTCCGGGCGTCGTCGCCGGGTCGTAGCTGTAGCTCGCGACGGTCTGGTTCGCGCCGCCCGGAGGCTGCTCGCTGATCTGCATTCGGTTCGAATCGGCGTCATAGGAATAGGTGCGCAGAGGGCCGCCCGGGAGAGTGACGTTCGCGAGCCGGCTCATCGAGTCGTACCCGTAGCCGGTGGCCTGCGTTACCTGGCCTCCCGCAGTGCGCGTTTCGCTCGCCTTCCGCCCTTCAATGTCGTAGCTGTACTCGTAGTCTGCGAGCGGGTTCGAGTCGGCGGGCGCCGTTGCGGGGATCGTGTTCAGGGTGCCGTGACGGTTGTAGGCGTGCGTTAACCACCCGTCGGGGTTGTAGTCGAACCAGGCGAAGGTACCATTCTGCTGCTGGATCGCCTTGAGGTTGCGGCACTTGTCGTAGTAGAAGTAGGTGCTCAGCAGGACTGGCTGATGCTGAGCCGTTAGCTCGTCGAGCGCGTTGTAGGCATAGCCCCGCGCGTAGTTGATGCTCGACGCGAGCGCGCCAGTGGCAACCGTGTCCGAGGTGCGGTTGGAGTCGAGGTCGTAACCGAGCTTCGCCTCAGCTCCCGTGGCATCAATCGAGTGGACGACGCGGCCTGCCTCGTCGTACTCGAGCGTCACCGTCCCGTTCGCGTTCTTTGCCGTCCGCAGCGAGCCAACCGGATCGTAGGTGTAGCAGGCGCTTGCCTGCGGATCGGCGCAGCCAGTGATTGGAGACTCGTCGGGAACGCGCTCGCTCACGAGCTTGCCCTCGATGTCGTACGTGCTGCAGGTGGTGCCGCGTCCGTTCGTGACAGCAACCGGGCGGCCGGCCGCGTCATACACGGTCGTCACCGGCGTAACTCCGCCCGCCTCCTGCCGCTCGGTCTTGAGCAGGCCAGCTTGGTTGACTGCCGGAGCCGACGCGCAACCGGCAGGCGGCGCGGCGCTGTCACCGCCGCTGTAATAGACCCAGCTCGTCGCGTAGGTGAGATCGGGCGATCCGGTCAGGTTGCCTTGCCCGTCGATCGTCCGGCCCACGTTCCCTTTCGGCATCACCTTCTGGGTCATCCGGCCGAGCGAGTCGTAGCTGTAGCTCGTGACGAGGCGGAGGCTGCCACCGGCGAGGGTGTAGTCAGGCTTCTGCGAGGCGGGGTCGGCGAAGTGCGAGAAGCTCACCATTCCGGAGGGGCTAATGACGCTGGTTTGGTTGAGGTAGTGGGGGCGGAGCGCCGAAGCGGGGACGATGGTCTGGCTTCCGCCGGGCGGGGTCCAGGCCAGGCGCACCTCGGCCGGGCCGCTCGCCTGGAAGTACTCGAGCACGAGCCGATGGGTGACGCCGCTTAGCGTCGTCGTGGCGGAGTTCGTGGTGAGCGGGTGCTCGTTCCAGTCGTCGATCAGCAGGTCGTCGTCGACGAACAGGCGCGCGCCGTCATCGGAGGTGACCGCGAAGCTGTAGTCGCCGGCCGCTAGGTCGGGCAGCGTGGCCTGCCAACGGACGGAGTACTCCTGCTGCTGGCCGCCGAGCCCCGTCGGCCCGCTCGCGCTCCAGTTGAAATCGACCGTCCCGTCCGTCTGCACCTTCGCCGGCTGCCCGGCTAGGTACCGGTTGGCGAAATACGATGCCTTGAGCCCCGGGAGGGGCGTCGAGAGGCCGGTGTCGGGGTTCAGCTGTTGCTCGTCGTAGCGGTACGCGGTCGCCGGCCGACCGAGGGGGCCCAACCCGTCCGGGTCAGGATCGGCCTTGGAGACCAGGATGTTGTCGTTCACATTCCAGGTGTAGTCGGTCGGGTTTCCCTCCGCGTCCTCCGCCCACAGCAGCCGCCCGAGGCCGTCGTAGGCGGTGAGAAATGGAGCGTTAGCGAAGTTGACCGGGTCACGCTCTTCCAGCGCGTGTCCGTACGCGTCCCAGAAGACGTAGTACGTCGGGCCGGTCGGATACCCCTTCGGCGGCCGGACCTGGGTGTGCCCAGCCTGTTGGCGCACGGTCCCGACCGCCACGCCGTCGTGCGCGGCCCTCGTCGCGGTCAGCGGGTAAACCAAACTTGGCGGGGCGCGCAGGTAGTTAAAGGTGGTGGTCGGAGTCGTGCTGGAGCCGCCCGAGGTGACGGGGCCCTCGGCGACGCTCTTCACCGCCTTGTAGAAATCCTTGGTCGCATCGAGCTGGTAGCCGATCGTCAGCGAGTGGGCGGGGTTGTAGCCCGGGCTGGCGGCGGCCGGATCGAGGTCGTTCGCGTTCCAGACCTGGTCGACCAGGCTCGGCACGCTCGCCGACCAGTGCAGCTTCATCAGATCGCGGATGCCGTCGTTGACGCGCTCGAGCGACCCGCTCGTGCCCCCGCCGCCGGTGCCGATGTAGCGCCAGGTGACGCCGTCGGGGCCGGTGACGCAGAGAATGGCGGCGGCGCACGAGCTCGGATCGAGGAAGTTCCAGGCCAGCTGAAGCGAGCGGCCCGAGGGATCGGTGATGCTGACCAGCGTCCCCGGCGCGGCCGGGTTCGCGGAGTAGCCAAGGGTCAGCTTCATCGCGCCGCTACTTGCCGCTTGCGTCTGCAGGGTCAGCACGGGCGCTCTGCCCGCGGCCGGATCGACAGCACCGAAGCCAGCGCTGAAGCCGCCGGCGTCGATTAGCGTCCACGCAGGATCTGAGGCGGAGTAGGGACTGGCTGGGTTCTTGGTCAGAAGCGAGCCATCCTCGATCGCTGGGCTATAGGCGAGCGAGGAGCTCCCTGGGTGCTCGTAGTAGACCGAGTCGCCGTCGGAGTAGACGATCTCGATCGCGTCGAATTGGGCCGTGCCGGAGAGAGCGTTGTGGTCGATCAAGAAGATCGGTCGGCCGCCCTCGCCTTCACCCGCGCCAAGTGTTATCCCCGGCCCCAGACGGCTGTCGCGGCTCGAGGTGGAGTAGTCGGGGGGCGGGCTTGTGCATGGCGTAGGGCACGGGTCGGCGGGAGCGAGCGGCGCCGAGTTATAGGTGGGACTAATGGCGATCGATCCGGCCGCCGTCGGATAGCTGGGGCCCGGTATCTGGACCGTGAGGTTGCCGCTCGCAAGCGCGACCGAGAGCGGCCCTCGCGACCAGCTCGGGCGAGAGGGATCGTCGCCCAGGTAACGCTTGTCATATCCGGCTGCCAACGCATGGCCGGGCGACGCGAGAACGAAAAGGAGAACCATGGCGAACGTGGCCCAGGAGGGCTGGGAGAGGCACGAAAGGGCGTAGCTCAGCCGGAGGCGCGGGCGGCGCGGCATCGAGGCTCCTCCTCGTTTTCGCGGTGGGCCGCGCACCTCGGTTACAAAAGAGTCGCCGCGAATCTAAACCTCTGATCGTGTTTGTCAAGAGGCGACACGGACGGTTCCAAGGTACGAGCGCCCGCATCGAAATGGATTCACGAGCGGCAGATCCGCGACCGCTCCTCCTCACATCGCACGTCCCTCAAGCCGTTGGACGGGCTGAAGCTCCTCCCGGGGGCCGCCTTGCCGGCTGGGGCCGAGAATTGAACCGGCAGATGGAAGCGGCGAAAATCGAGCCGTGATCGTCTGGGGCGTGGCCGACCGTTCGCTGGCCGAGGCCATCGAACTGTTCCTCAGCCACGAGCGCGCACAAGAAATGCTGCGGGAGGTGCTGGCCGACGAGCCCGAAAGGGCTGCAGAGCTGGATGTCATCGCGATCAAGCTTGAGGCCTAGTTAATGCGAGTCGCGCTCGCCTTCGTGCTTGCCGCCCTGGTGGTCATGGCCGCGGCCTCGAGGCCCGGCCGGGAAGCGAGCGCCAGCGCGCGGTGAAGGACCTGGTCGCGGGCTCCGGTATCGAGTTCGCAGATCTCGGCATGCGTGCGCTCAAGGGCGTGCCGGGCGAGTGGAGGCTCTACATCGTCCGTCGCTGACTGCGCCTTGCAGTGCCCCCGGCAAGAATCGAACTTGCGCACGCGGTTTAGGAAACCGCTGCTCTATCCACTGAGCTACGGGGGCGCGAAGCGAAGGGTAGCGCCGCCTATTGCGACGCAGGAAGCTCCACGCTGCTCAGGCCGCTGAGGTCGAGCCACGTGCGGTTCGGGCCGCGAACCACACGTAGGAGAACCGCCTGGCAGTGAGCGCAGCGGGCGACGACGCCCGGCGCATGCATGTAGACGTCGACGCGCGCCATCTGCTCGCGTGCGCCGCAGGATCCGCACACGCCCTCGGCGACGGTCATCTCGACGCCGAAGAGCTCGAGCATCAGACCGCCGATCGCGTTCCCGTCCAGCTTCAGGTCGTCCGAATCCACGTCAACTCCCGGTTGCGCCGAAGCGCTCGGTCTTGATCGTACGGGGCTCGTAGCCGAGCGCGACGAGCCCGTCGGCGGCCGCGTCGACGAAGCGCGTCGACCCACAGATGAACACCCGCGGCTCGTCCGAAGCCCTCCACGCGACCTCGCGCAGGATCTCCTCGTCGATTCGGCGTGAGTAGCCGCTCCAACCCTCCGGCTGCTCCCGCGTCAGCGTGTGAAAGACCTCCACGCCGTGGTTACGCGCGGCGATCTCGTCCAGCTCCTCGCGGTAGATCACGTCCTCGAGCGTTCGCGACGAGTAGAGGATGCGAACCGGCACCGTGCTCGCGGACCGGACCCGGTGGCGGATCATCGACATCAGCGGCACCACGCCCGAGCCGCCGCCGACGAGCAGCAGCGGGCCGGGATCGGACGGGTCCCAGACGAAATAGCCTCCGATCGGCCCGCGAACCTCGAGGCGGTCGCCGGCGCGAGCCTCGTCAACCAGATACGGAGAGATCTCGCCGTCTTCCAGCCGCTCGACCGTGATCGCAAGCGTGTCCTCGGGCGCCGAGGCGATTGAGTAGCTCCGTTGGGCCTGGTAGCCGTCCTCGGCGGTGAGGCGAACGTCGAGATGCTGGCCGGCCTGGTGGCGGGGCCAGCCGTCGGCGCCGAGCAGGAGCGTCCGGACGCGCGGAGTCTCCGAAACGGTCTCCGCGACCTCCGCGACGATCCAGGTCAGTCGCCCCAGTACCGTTGTTCCCGCCACGGATCGCCGAGCAAGTGATAGCCGTTGGACTCCCAGAAACCGGGCTCGTCCTCGTCGCGCAGGCTGAGCCCTCGTACCCATTTCGCGCTCTTCCAGAAGTAGAGGTGCGGCACGAGCAGCCGTGCGGGGCCGCCGTGCTCGGGTTCGAGCGGTTCGCCGCCGTAGGCGTAGGCGACCCACGCCTTGCCGTCCGTGACGTGCTCGAGCGGCAGATTCGTCGTGTAGCCGCCGTCGCAGAAGGCGACGAGATACGAGGCGTCGTGCTCGACCTGGTCGAGGAGGGTGTCCACGGAGACTCCCTCCCAGACCGTGTCGAGCTTGGACCACTTGGTGACGCAATGGATATCGGCCGTCACCGTCTCCGCGGGCAGCGCGCGGAATTCGTCCCACGTCCAGCTGACCGGCTCCGCTCCGCCCTGGATCGAGAACGTCCACTCCTTGAGCGGGGTGTGCGGTGTCGGCCCGGCGGAGAGCACCGGGAAGTCGTCCGTCAGGTATTGGCCGGGCGGGATCCGGTCTGACGGACCTTCCCGGCGCCGACCGTGGAATCCGCGCGAGATCACAGGCATCGGCCGTCCTCCTCAGCTCGCGGCGAGCCCGGCCACCGTCGCCGGTACGCCCTCGAAGGCGCCGATCGCGGCCAGGCGGCCGTCTGCCTCGACCTCCCAGCCGTGCACCTTCTGCGCGTCGGCGTCGATCGCATAGAGGTAGCGACCGTCTGCGGTGATCGCCTCGTCGCGGATCCCCGGCTCGCCGAGCCGCGTCGCGCCTGCGACCGCCTCGACGAGCTGGATGCTCCCGTCGCCGCCGACGCTGTAGCTCGAGATCGTTCCGTCACCGAAGTTGGTGACATACACGAAGCGGCCGTCGCGGGTCACGACAGCCCAGCAGACCTCGCTGCGCGTGTCTGCGACCGAGCCGCTGACCGGCTTCAACCTCGCCGGCGCGGCGATCGTGTAGGAGGACGCAGCCGCGGCGCCGACCTCGCCTCCGAACGCCTCGGTCACGATCAGCGCACCGCGCTCCGTGAAGTCGAATCCGTACGGCGTCGCGCCGCTGGACGGGATCGTGCTGGGGCCGTCCGCGTAACCGCGCTCGTCGACCGAATAGGCGCTGATCCTGTTCGTCCCGCGCTCGGTCACGACGAGCGTCTCCCCGTCGCGGCTGAAGGCGATCTGCGCGGGGTCGGCATCGTCGGAGCTGAGCCGACGCGCCGAACCGTCCAGCGAGGCGAGCTTGCCGTCCTCGATCCTGAAGCCGCTGACGTTCGGCGTCTCGTTGTTGAGCACGTAGACCAGGCTCCCGTGCACGGCGATGCTCGTGGGCGTCGTGCCGCCCGAGCCCACGCGGTCGCTCAGCCGCAACCCGTCCCGCTCGATCGCGAGCAGCGAGATCTCGTCGCTGCCTGCGTTCGCGACGAGCAGCCAGTTGCCGTCGCCGCTCAGGACGACCGAGCTCTGCGAGGGCAGGTGCGGCTCCCCTGTGCCGCGGCCACCTGTCTCGTAGCGGCCGAGCAAGTCGAGCCGCCCGTCTGACGATCTGCTGAAGGCGACGACCTCGTTCTTCGCCGCGTCGTTTGTCTGGACGTACACCGCGTTCGTGCGATCGGTCATTAGCTAACTCCTCCGCGACCCCTCGATTGTCTGCCGTTCTGTCGCGGCGGAGCGCGCGACGTTACATTTCACAACGCCGTCAGCCATGTTGTGCCGTGTCTGATCCTGGACCTCCGGAGGGGTCCGACGACTCCGGTATAGGGGGTCTGCTCGGTTCGCTCTTCGGCAGCCTCCCGCGTGTGATTGGATCGATCACGGGTCTCGTCGCCGCGGTCACGGCGCTCCTCGTGGCGCTGAATAAGGCGGGGATTCTCGGCGGCGACAACGGCGGCGGCCAAACGACCACCTCGGGGCCAGTGGGAAGCCTCTTCGGGTCGTTCACACGGCCGAGCGGCCGCGTCTATTTCGACGACGAGACGATGTATGTCAAAGCCGCCCAGCCGGGGCGTCCACTCGTTCATCTCGCGGACTTGGAGGAGCCGCTGACCGATGTCACGATCAGCAGCCGGGTGGACTGGGTGAGCGGCGCGCGCGACTACGGGGTCGGGCTCATCTGCCGCTACGAGAACAGCTCCAACTACTACGTCCTGGCCGTGCTCAGCGCCGGCCGCTACAGCATCGTCAAATACCGCAAAGGGAAGCTGACTCCACTAACCGGGATCAAAGAGACCAGCGCGGTCCACGACGATGGAAACGAGATCACCGCCCGGTGCGTCGGCGAGCGCCCGACCACGCTCACGCTCGAGGCCAATGGACAGACGGTCGGTTCGGTCCAGGACACCGACGGGATCGAGAGCGGCAACATCGGCGTCCGGGTCGGATCGAGCGAATCGTTCGTGACCTGCAGGTTCGACGACTTCGTCCTGAAGCACCTCTAGGAAGGAAGCGAGATCCACACGTCCGCGCCGCCTTCGGGATGGTTGAGGGCGTGGGCGCTGCCATGGTGGGCGCGGGCGACGGTCTCGACGATCGCGAGCCCGAGCCCGCTGCCGCCGCCGCTTCTCGCCTCGTCCGCCCGGCTGAACCGCTCGAACGCGCGGCCGAGGAAACCTTCGGGGAAGCCCGGGCCCGCGTCGACGACGTGGAGCTCGACCGCCCCGTCGCGGGCGACAGCGTTGACCTGGATGGGCCCGGTGCCGTACCGGAGGGCGTTGTCGACGAGGTTGCCGAGCGCCTGCTCCAGACGAAGCCGGTCGGCGGTGACCACCGCTACTCCGTCGGCGTCGACGGAAAGCTCGCGGGATTCCGCCTCCACGCGAGTGGAGAAGCGGGCTGCGACGACGCCGAGGACCTCCGCGATGTCGGTTGGCTCGAGCCGCAACGGCAGGCGGCCTTGCTCGGAGCGCGCGAGCAGGAGCAGATCGTCGGCAATCCGTCCCAGCCGGTCGCCCTCGCCCGCCGCCGACCGTATCGCCCGCTCGAGGTCTTCGGCGGAACGGCCCTTCCGCAGCGCGAGCTCGAGCTCGGACTTCAGCAGGGTCAGCGGAGTTCTGAGCTCGTGGCTGGCATCGGCGACAAACCGGCGTTCACGTTCCAGTCCCGCCTCGATTCGCTCGAGCATCTCGTTGAGCGTCCGTCCGAGGCGGGCGACCTCGTCCTGCGCGGGCGGCACGGGCAGCCGCTCGTCGAGCGAGGCGCTCGAGATCGCCTGCACCCGCTGTCGCATGGCCTCGATCGGACGCAGCGCCGCCCCGGCGAGCAGGTAGGCGCCGAGCGAGACGAGCACGAGCGCGAGCGGACCGCCGATCAGGAATGCGTTCAGCAGGCTGTCGAGCGTCTCCGTTCGGTTCTCGCGCGTTGCGCCGACGATCAAGACGAACGGGCTGCCGTAACGACGGACGGGAACCGCCAAGAGGCGGGCGGGCTCGTCCAGGCCCGGAACCGAGGAACGGTTGGCGAAGACCGGTGCCCGCCGGGCGCGGCGCAACTGATCCCGCGTCAGCAGCAGCTTGGCGCCGATCGGGGCGGTTGCGTCGACGACGAAGCCTTCTTCGCTCGCAACCTGTGCGAAAGATTCCCCGCGCTCGAGCAGCGGACTGCGCAGTTCGCGGACGGAGCCGCCGCCGATCACGAGCGCCGAAAGATCTTGTGCGCGCGAGCGAAGAGTCTGGTCGAGCGTCGTGCTCAAGTCGGACGCGACGCGGTAGTACACGAGCCACCCCGCCGCGGAGAGGACGAGCGCCATCGCGACCGCGAAGACGAGCGTCAGGCGCAGCCTGATCGGCAGCCGGCTCACCGGCCGTCCTCGCGAAGCCTGTAGCCGACTCCCCGCACGGTCTCGATCGAGTCGGCGCCGAAGGGACGATCGATCTTCTCGCGCAGGTATCGGACGTAGACGTCGACGACGTTGGAGCGGTTCTCGTACGCGATGTCCCAGGCGTGCTCGAGCAGCTGGAGCCGCGTCAGCACCTGGCCCGGCCGGCGCATGAAGGTCTCGAGCAGCGCGAACTCCTTCGGCGACAACCGGAGCTCCTGCTCGCCGCGCCAGGCCTGTCGTGCCGCAGGATCGAGCCGGAGGCTTCCGACCTCCACGGTCGCCGGCCGCTCGACGCCGCCGCGTCGCGCCAGCGCGCGTAGGCGCGCCAGCAGCTCGGCGAACGAGAAGGGCTTGGTCAGGTAGTCGTCTCCGCCCGCGTCGAGACCCGCTACCCGGTCCTCGACGGCGTCGCGGGCCGTGAGCATCAGGACGGGTGCCCACACGCCGGCGTTGCGCAGCCGGCGGCAGGTCTCGAAGCCGCTCAGCCGCGGCAGCATGACGTCGAGCACGATCGCGTCATAGGGATGGGACTCGGCCATCCAGATCGCGTCCTCGCCGGTCGAGGCGACGTCCGCGGCATGGCCTTCTTCGACGAGTCCGCGCCGGATCAAGCCGGCCATCTTCAGCTCGTCCTCGACGATCAAGACGCGCATCGCTCATATCATCGCGATCTTTCGTGAGAAAAAGATGAGAGCGGTGCCCGCCGCGTTCACCGTCGTTTCAGATCGGCTACCTACTCTGCGCCGAGCAAGCGACCGAAGGAGGACCATGAGGAGACGGTTCGTGATTGCGGCGACGGCGACCGCCGCGCTCGCGCTTGCCGTCACCGCCTTCGCGTTCGGCGGGGGCCGGGGGCTCATCTGGGACGACGGCCATTACGTCAAACCCGGATCGCTCGACGACGGCAAGAGCCTGCTTCCGCAGACGCAGATCTCGCTCGGCCAGGCTGTCGCCAGGGCACAGCGGACCGGCAACGGGGCGCTCGGCCAGGTCGACCTCGAGCACTACGCAGGAAAGCTCGTGTACTCGGTCGACGTCGGCGACCGAGAGCTCAAGGTCGACGCCGTCACCGGCAGCATCGCGGGGAGCGTCCCACGGGACTGACGAAGTCGCTCGCCGTTGCCCTCGCTCTCTCGTTCCTGCTTGCCGGCTGCGGCGGCTCGAAGCCGGAGTCGTCGAACCCGGCGGGCGGATCCCGGAGCTTCGCCGGCCGCGTCAGCAATCCGTGGTTCCCATTGATTCCCGGGACGACGTACATCTACCGCGGGATCAAGGACGGGGAGCCGAGCCGCGACATCGTCACCGTGACCGGCAAGACGAACACGATTCAGGGAGTGCGCTGCACGGTCGTCCACGACAACCAATTCGTCAACGGGCGGCCGGCCGAGCGAACGACCGACTGGTACGCGCAGGACCGCGACGGCAACGTCTGGTACTTCGGCGAGTCGACCGCGGAGCTCGACGAGGCGGGGAACGTCACGAGCACGGAGGGCAGCTGGCAGGCCGGCGCCGACGGCGCGGAGGCCGGGATCTTCATGCCCGCCCGGCCCGAGGTGGGGAAGTCGTTCCGGCAGGAGTACTACAAGGGGCACGCGGAGGACCACTTCCAGGTACTGAGCCTCGAGGCCTTAGTCAGGACGCCGTTTGTCGCCTCCAAGCAGGCCCTCCTGACCAAGGAGTGGACGCCGCTCGAGCGCGCCGTGATCGACCACAAGTACTACGTCCGCGGGGTCGGAGCGGTCAAGGAGCAGACCGTCAAAGGCGGGGATGAACGCAACGTGCTCGTGTCGGTGCGGCGGCCCTGAGCGCGTAACGCATATATAGCGAAGCGTGAGATTTGCTCCTCTGCGGCATCTATTCAAGGGATGCCGATGAAGCGCTTGCTCACAGCGCTAGTCGGGGGCGGCTTCCTGACCCTTCTTGTGGTCGGCTCCCCGGCCAACTCCCGAAATCAGGCCTCGCCGTGTGCCGGAGCGCGCTCGATCGGCCTGCTCGCGCCGATGAGCGGCGATGTCGCATTCCTCGGGCGCGAGCAGCGGAACTGGGCGCGCTTGGCGGTCCTCCGCCACAACGGCCGTCGCGCGAAGCGCGTCCGCCTCGTCGAGGCCGACACCGCTCTCGATCCCGCACGGGCCACCGTGCGCGCGGAAGAGCTGGTCTCGAATCCGCGGGTGCTCGCCGTCGTCGGTCCGGCCGGAAGCGACGAGGTGCCGGCCGTCGGGACCGCGTTCAAGCGCGCCCGGATGGCCTACGTCTCCGGCTCGGCGACCCGCGCCTCGCTGACGAGCGGAGCGAACCCCGGCTTCTTCCGGGTCGTCCCGAGCGCGAATCTCCAGGCGCCGACGGTGGTCGCCTTCATGGTCTCGAAGCTCCACGTTCGTAAAGTGCTGGTCGTCGACGACCAGACCTCGTACAGCACGCCGCTCGCGGACACGGTGGAGCATCAGCTGGAGGCGCGTGACGTGAACGTCGACCGCGAGTCGGTCCGGGCGAGCCAGACGAACTACTCCGCGATCATCTCGAAGATCGATCGCCAGACGAGCGCGGTCTTCCTGCCGTGGCAGAACCCGGCACGAGCCCAGTCCTTCGGGCAACAGATGCAGACCCGCGGCAAGCGCGTCCCGATCTTCGGGACGGACGGTCTCTTCTCGGACGAGTTCAGGATCAAGGGGTCGTACGTCTCGATGTTCGCGCCCGACTACCGGCGGATCGGTGTCGCGCGCGCGATCGTTCGCGACTACAACCGCCGCTACGGCAGCAACTGGTCGGTGTTCGGGGCGCCGACCTACGTCGCCGCACAGGTGGCGATTGCGGCCGTCGAGCGGGCCTGCCGCGACGGACGGGCCACGCGGGCCGAAGTCCGCACCCAGCTGGCCCGGACGCGTCTGCGCACCTCGGCCCTCGGGATTCCGGTCTCCTTCACGCGCCGCGGTGACCTCGCCCGGGCGCGCTTCTTCGTCTACCGCTTCACCGGCACCAAGTTCGTCCTCGTCCGTTAGCTCACGACTAGGCTCTCGGGCGTGGACGACGTCCGGGAAGCCGTCCGTCGCTGGCGTGCGAACGGCGAGCAGATCGCGATCGCGACCGTCGTCGACACGCGGCGATCGGCTCCGCGCCCCGTCGGCTCGAGGCTGGCCGTCTCGGAGTCGGGCGAGCTGATCGGATCGGTTTCCGGCGGCTGCGTGGAGAGCGACGTGTACGAGCATGCCCGCGAGGTGATCCGGACCGGCGAGCGCAAGGAGCTGACCTACGGGATCGCCGACGAGACTGCCTGGGAGATCGGGCTCCCCTGCGGCGGCGAGATCGACGTCGTGGTCGAGCGCCTCGAGGGCGAGCTTCCCGAGGAGGATGTGCAGCCGACAAAGTTGATCGTCGTGGGCGCAACCGACGTGGCCGAGGCGCTGTGCCGAGCCGCGAAGCTGGTCGGCTGGCAAACCTCGGTGCTCGACGCCCGGGCGAAGCTGGCGACCGCCGAGCGGATTCCCAGCGCGGACGAGCTTCGCGTCGGCCCGCCGGAAGAGGCCGTCGGCGAGGCGGACGAGGACACGGCGGTCGTGGTGCTGACACACGAGGAGCGGTTCGACGTGCCCGCTCTCGAGCAGGCGCTCGCGACCGACGCCTTCTACGTCGGGGCGCTCGGCTCGAGAAAGACTCAGGAACGCCGGCGGGCGCGGCTTCGGGAGGCGGGCGTCTCCGAGGCTCGGCTCGAGCGGATCAATGGCCCGTGCGGCCTCGATCTCGGCGCTGAGTCAGCTCCCGAAATGGCCGTGTCGATTCTGGCCGAGATGTTGGCCGCCCGCGGGGACCGCTCGGGCCGGCCGCTGAAGGAGACGAAAGGCGCGATTCACGCGAGAGCGTCCGCGTAGTACGCTCGCCGCGTGGAGGAGCAGATCGCCGTCGTCGAGCCCGCGGCGTGGCCGGCCGAGACGGCGGAGTCGCCGGAGCTGCTCGAGGCGACGCTGACCAACGGCGCGGCACACATCCTGCTCCTGCCTGGACATGTTCCGGCGGGCGAGGCCCTCGAGGTCCTGAGAGGCGAGCGCGACGGCGACGACCTGCCGTGGGATCCGCCCGAGTGGATGGCGACGGAGAGCGGCGCCTGGATCCGTCGCACCGCGATCGTGTCGCTGCGGATCCTCGGCGGGGGCCCGCAGACGCTCGCGCCTCCGACCGCCTGAGCCCGTGATCCGAGAGCTGCTCCAGCAAACCGCGGGCCGCGAGTTCGACCTCTACGCGCACACGATCAATCCGCAGTTCGTCCGGCTGCTACGGACGATCGGCTTCGACCGGGTGTGGGCCCGGGCCGAGGGCGCGTACCTGTACGACGACGAGGGGCGCAAGTACCTCGACCTGCTGGGCGGATTCGGGATGTACAACGTCGGCCGGAACAACCCGCGCGTGCGCGCGGCGCTCTCGGAGGTGCTGGAGCTGGAGACGCCCGGCAAGACCGGGCTCGGCATCGGCTCGCTGTGGGGCCTGCTCGCCGCCGAGCTGCTGCGGCGGACGCCGCCGACCCTGGAGCGGGTGCTGTTCACGAGCTCTGGAGCCGAGTCGGCCGAGGCCGCGATCAAGCTCGCCCGCGCCGCGACCGGCCGCAGCCGCGTGGTCTCCTGCGAGCACGGCTATCACGGCGCGACGCTCGGCGCGTTGTCGGCGAGCGGCGAGGCCGCGTACACGGAGCGTTTCGGGCCGCTGGTTCCCGGGTTTTCGCACATTCCGTTCGGCGATCTCGAGGCGCTCGAGCAGGAGCTTGCATCCGAAGACGTGGCGCTGTTCATGGTCGAGCCGGTCCAGGGTCACGGCGCCTACTTCCCGCCCGCCGGCTACCTCGAGCGGGCGCAGGAGCTCTGCCGGGGGCGCGGCACGCTCTTCGGCCTCGACGAGGTGCAGACCGGATTCGGCCGCACAGGGCGGATGTTCGCGCTCGAGCACTGGGGGCTCGAGCCCGATCTGCTCATGGTCGCCAAGTCGCTCTCGGGCGGGTACGTCTCGTCTGGGGCGGTGCTGTTCTCGACAGCCGTGTACGACGCCGTCTTCGACTCGCTCGAGAGCGCGTTCGCACACGGCTCCACGTTCGCCCCCAACGACCTCGCGATGGCGGCCGGACTCGCGACGCTGCGGGAGCTCGACGAGCAGCGTCTGGTCGAGCGCTCGGCCTGGTTGGGCGAGCTGCTGCTGGAGCGGACCAGGCCGCTCGTCGAGCGCTACGACGTCGTCAAGGACGTGCGGGGGCTCGGGCTCATGTGGGCGATCGAGTTCGAGGAGCCGCCCGGCGGCAGTCGCTCGTGGCGGCTGCTCGAGCGCATGCAGCCCGGCCTCTTCTCACAACTCGTGGTCGTGCCGCTCCTCTCCGACCACTCGATCCTGAGCCAGGTCGCCGGGCACAACATGAACGTGATCAAGATCCTGCCGCCGCTCACGATCGAGGAGGACGACCTGGCACGCTTCTGCGAGGCGCTCGAGGCGACGATCGTCGGCGCGCAGAAGACCCCGCGCGCGCTGATGCGGTTCGCGCTGAAAGCGGCGCGAGCAGCACGTCCGCGCCGTCGCTCGCTCGCCAAATCACGCTGAGGAGCGGAACTTGGGCCGCAGCGATCCTCCGGCGGAGCGCGGCTTTGCCGCGCGAGAGCCGCAACAAACCGCAACCGAGGTGCGATCGAGTCGGCGGCTCCGCGAACACAGGACCAGTGCAGAGCGATCGAAAGGAGGGGGCAACGTGGGGGAACCAGGGGTTCCCCCACGTTTAAGACCCTCGGGCGCTGATGCGGTTCGCGCTGAAGGCGGGCGCGCGCCGGGCGGCCGAGAAGACGACGGCTGTCGGCTTCGGCTAAGTAAGTTCGACCTTGCGGTCCGCGATGCAGTCGCGGGCCCAGTGCTCGACGATTTCGAGCAGGCGGCCTGCGAGCCTATCGAGCTCGTGCTCGTCGTCTGGGAGGCGCTCGGGATCGACCTCGACGCGAACCTGGTGCAGCGAGGCCTCGGTCGATTCGCCAATCTCGTGCCGTTCCTCCGCGACGATCGAGACGTCGCCGACCTTCGGCAGGAGCTGCTTCGCGAGCTCGTCGATCTCGGCCGGGGTCGCGGCCCGGCCCGCGTACATCCCGAAGTTGATCCGGATCTCGAGCGCGGGCGGCTCGGGGCTCAGCTCACAGATCGCGAGGGAGGGCTCGGTCTCCATTGAAAGTCGTATTTGCCCAACTCCCGCGCTGCGCTAACCACCCTCGTGGGGGGCCCAGCGGAAGTTGCGCGCGGCCACAAGCGCCCCAACCAAGCCCCAACCTAGGATGATCGCGACCGAACCGGGCCGATCCCAGATCTCGGCGCCTCGCAAGGCGACGTCGCGCACGAGGCGAATCACGTAGACGAGCGGCAGAGCGTCGGCGATCGCGCGCAGGAAGCCCGGGAAGCTGTGCGGCGAGAAGAACGCGCCGGAGACGAACGAGAGCGGCAGATAGATCGCATTGACGACGGCCGACGACCCCTCGGCGGAGCGGATCACGGTCGCGAGCGCGAGCCCGAGGGTGGTGAACGCCACAGCTCCGAGAAGCAGGCTCAGTGCGAGCGAGACGACGTGGTGGACGTGCGTGTCGAAGAAGAGCCGGCCGAGCACGACCATGCACACCGCCTCCACGACGAAGGCGATCAGCGTCGTGGTGAGCAGCGCGGCGATGTACGTCGCCGCCGGCAGGGGCGTACCACGCAAGCGCTTGAGGATTCCGCTCTCGCGCCGGATGACGAGCATGATCGAAAGGCCGGCGAACCCGATCGAGACGGCCCCGTAACCGAGCATCCCCGCGAGCAGGTAGTCGGCCGCCCGCACGTTGTGCTCCTGCTCGATCCGGTCGTCCCCGTACACGGACCCGAGCAGGAAGAACATGATGATCGGGAGCAGGAAGGTAAAAAAGGCGAGCTCGCGGCTGCGCCAGTAGAGGCGAAGCTGCGAGCTCAACTCATGGGGGAAGAGCTTCACGACTGCTCCTCGGTCAGCGAGAGATAGATCTCCTCGAGCGTCGGCCTCCGGACGGTGAGGCGCTCCAGCTCGCCTCCGGCGGCGAGCGCCTCGGCGGTCAGCTCGTGCAGGACGCGGGTCGGCTCGTCCGTGTGGAGGACGACTTCGTGCCCGTCGCGCAGGTAGCGGATTTCGGTCGTGGGCGCGCCCCCGGTCAGCTCGGCAGGCCTGCCGACGGCCACGATGCGGCCTTCCCGGAGCACCGCGACCCGATCGGCGAGCTGCTCGGCCTCGTCCAGGTAGTGCGTCGTGAGCAGGATCGTCTTGCCGAGCGAGCGCAAGGAGCGAATCGCCTCCCACGAGCGGCGCCGCGCGGCCGGGTCGAAGCCGGTCGTCGGCTCGTCGAGGAAGATCAGCTCCGGGTCGCCGATCAGCGCGAGCCCGAAGTCGACGCGTCGGCGCTGCCCGCCCGAGAGCCGGCGCACGAGCGTGTCCTGCTGCTCGTCGAGCCCAATCAGCCCGATCACCTCGCCGACGTCGCGCGGCTTCTCGTAGTAGCCGGCGAACTGCGTGAGGCTCTCGGCGACCGTCAGGGTCTCGTACATGGCCGACGACTGCAGCACCACACCGATGCGGTTGCGCCACGCGCCGTCCGAGCGGGCGGGATCGGCGCCCAGCACTTCGACCTGCCCCTCGTCACGTCGGCGATAGCCCTCGAGGATCTCGACCGTCGTCGTCTTCCCGGCTCCGTTCGGGCCCAGCAGGCCGAAAACCTCGCCCTCGGCGACGTCGAAATCGATGCCGCCGACGGCTTCGAGCGCGCCGTACGACTTGCGCAGGCCGCGGACCGCGATCGCGCTCATCGCAGGTCGATCTTGCAGAAGCCGCCGGCAGGGAACGGAGGTTCCTCGCCCCCGGTCAGGTCCGCGGCGATCCGCCCGCAGTCGGGCTGGTGGCCGACGACCACGACCGTCTCTCCTCTGCCGGCAATCGCGGCCTGGACGCTATCGGTCGTCGCGCCGGGGGCAAGCCGCTCATCGGGCTCGACGCTCGCTCCGCTCGCCCGCGCGATCTCCTCGCCGGTCTCGCGGGCGCGGAGGAGCGGGCTCGTCAGCACGACGTCGGGCGTGACCCCCTCCTCGGCCAGCCGGGAGCCGACCGCGCGCGCGACTTCCCGTCCCTCCGCAGTAAGGGCGCGGAGGTCGTCGGGCTCGCCCGGCGCCGCCTTCGCATGGCGGACCAGATACAGCTGCACGCCGCGAGGATAGACCCGTACAGTCATCGCGTGACCACCTTCCGCTACGTGGTCTGCGATGTCTTCACCGACCGGCCGCTGGCCGGAAACCAGCTCGGGGTCTTCACCGACGCCCGCGACCTGGACGACGAGACGATGCAGCAGCTCGCCCGCGAGCTGAACTTCTCGGAAACGGTCTTCGTGTTGCCCTCCGACGCGGCGAACGCTCGGATTCGCATCTTCACGCCGACGCAGGAGATGCTGTTCGCAGGGCATCCCGTGCTCGGCAGCGCCTTCGTTCTCGGGGGGCCGCTTCAGCTCGAGGAGATCCGGCTCGAGACGGCAAAGGCCGTCATTCCGGTTCGCCTCGAGCGGGAGGGGGCCAGGATCGTTTTCGGCCGTATGCAGCAGCCTTTGCCGAGCGTCGAGCCATATGCGGCAGAGGCCGAGCTACTCGGGGTGCTCGGGGTCGAGGCGTCGGAGCTGCCGGTCGAGGTCTACGACAACGGGGTGACTCATGTCTACGTCACTCTCGGCTCGGAGCAGGACGTCGCGGCCCTGCGGCCCGATTTCGCACGGCTCGCCGACCTACCTGCGGTGCTTGGCGTCAACTGCATCGCCGGCTCGGGTTCGAAGTGGAAGACGCGCATGTTCGCTCCGGGCGGGGGCGTGCCGGAGGATCCGGCGACCGGCTCTGCGGCCGGGCCGCTCGCACTTCACCTCGCCCGCCACGGCCGGATCGCGTTCGGTGACGAGATCGAGATCACGCAGGGCGTCGAGATCCAGCGGCCCTCGACCCTCTACGCGCGTGTGGAGGGGTCGGTCGAGAACATCGATCTCGTCGAAGTCGGCGGCTCGGCGGTGATCGTCGCCCGCGGCGAATTTCGCTTGAACTAGCGCGCCCGTCGTGTCACGCTCTCGCTCCGGACATCGAGGGAGAGGGAGATGAAACGACTTTTGCTCTTGGCCGTCGCGCTGCTCGGGTTGACCGCGACCACGGTCTCGGCCGAGCCGCGCGATTCGGTCTCGCGCGACTTTCCGATCTACGACAACCACGGCGTCGCCGATCTGACCGTCGATCCAAAGCGGATGGCTTCGCAGATGGAGATCGTCGACCGGAAGTTCGAGGCCGGCGACTGTGAGTTCTTCGAGGGCACCGTCGGCGGGACCGGCTATCGCCGTCTAGTCCGGTTCGACGTCGTTCTGATCAACGGCGGCGACGGCAACATCACGATCGGCGACCCGACGGATCCCACCGGGCCCTATTACTCGATCTTCGAGTTCTCGCCATGTCATGGGCACTACCACATCAAGCAGTTCGCGGACTACAGCCTGAGGCGCGCGGACGGGTCGATCGCCGCGCAGGGACACAAGCAGGCGTTCTGCTTCATCGACACGCTGCACTACGCGAACGACAACAAGAAGCAATACCCCGACTGCGCCCACCAGGGGATCACCTCAGGATGGGGCGACTGGTACTACAAGCAGCTCTCGGGCCAGTGGATCGACATCACCGGCGTCCCCGAGGGCGACTACAAGGTTCATGTTGTGATCAACGCGATCGGCACGTTCCCGGAGGGGGCGAACAGGTACCCCGACGTCATTGACATGGACGTGCACGTGCCGGATCCGCGCAACAAGGTCGCGATCGACACGTCGCCGCTGATCTACGGGGGCTAAGGAAGCAGCGAGACCGCCTCGATCTCGGGCAGCTCGGGCGCGAGCGCGCGCCAGAAGCGCCCTCCGTCCGTGGAGAGGTGCAGCCGGTTGCGCGCTGCATAGAGCACGAGATCGGGGTCGTCCGCTGCGATCGCGACCGCGTGGCCGGGCGGCAAGCCGCCGCCCGCCTCGCGCCAGGTGCGGCCCGCGTCGTGGGACACCATCAGCGGTGGACGGCGGTCCACGACCGCCACGATCGTCGCACCCGTCTGGGCGGCGGCAACGACCCGAGGGAGCTCGACGCTGGGGCCCTCGACCGCCAGTGAGCCGGGCTCGAGGCCGATCACGTCCTCCTCGTCGAGGTCGACGACGTAGACGCCGTCGGCCGTTCCCACCTGGGCCCTCACCGGCCGGCGAGCACGGCGGCGACGACGGAGGTCGCGCGACGAGCGGCGGCGAGCGGTCGGAAGCCGCGACCGCGCGCCACGACGTACGCGGCGCCGAACGCGTCGCCAGCGCCGGTCGGATCGACGCTCTCCACCGGGCGGGCGGGGACGTGCGCGAGCTCGCCCCCAGCGACGACGATCGAGCCGCGCGAGCCGAGCGTGACAATCACCTCCGGCGGGCCGAGCTCCGACAGCGCTCGTTCCTCGAGCGGCCCGACGAGCGCCCGCGCCTCCTCCTCCGACAGCTTCAGCACCGTCACGTGGCGCAGCACGTCGGGATCGGCGGTCGGCTCGAGCTCGAGCGGTCCCGTCCGCGCGGGACGGACGAGGCCTTGTCCGTCGAAGGAGAGCCTGCGCCCGCCGCCGGCGGCGAGAGCCCTGAGCGTCTCGGGTGAGAACTCCCCCTGCGCGAGAGCGCCGACGTGCACCCAGTCGGTGCCCCGAAGCGCGTCGGCGGCCCAGCCCTGCACGTCTTCCGGTGACCACGGCTCGCCGAGCTCTTCGACCGCCATCGAGCGGACATCGCCGTCGTAGCTGAACGCGTAGGTCGCGGTCGATTGCGCCGGGCGCCAGAAGACCGGCAGGCCGAGCGCCACGAGCGGCGGCAGCAGCTCGTTTCGATGGGTCTCGGCGAACTTGGCCGCGATCGCCGCCGGGTGGCCGAGCACGCGCAGGGCGCGTCCTGCGTAGAACGGCGGGCCGCCGATGCGCGGCGGCGCCCCGTCAACGCGGTCGCGCGAGAGGTTCCCGACGACGGCGATCCGCGGCACGCCACGCATTAATCCACGAAGTCAGAGCCGTCAGCGCGAAAGCCGTGGCGAAGCTCGGCAGCGAGGCGGTCAGCGTGGCGTGGCCGGGATGAGCATGGTGGACGAAGCTCGTCCACCAGTGCGGCCCGACCGGCGAGAGCCACTGGTAGAGCGCGAAGCCGACGACCCACGCCAAGACGGGTCCGAGCCGCACCGCAGGACCCTCGAACACGTCCCGGCGACGGTAATGAGCCCCCGCTGTCAGCCAGTCGGCGAGCAGCACGCCGAAGAGCGGTACGAACACGGAGCCGAGCAGGTAGAGGAACGTCAGGTAGTTGCCGAGGTCGATCGCGATCGCTCCGACGGTCGCCGTCACGGCCACGAGCACGATCAGCAGGCGCTGGGAGACCCACGGCAGCACGTTCTGAATCGAGACGGCGGTTGAGTAGATGTCCGCGAACGCCTCGTCGCTCTCGTCGACGGTGAGCGCGAGCAGGGCGACGACGGCGAGGACGCTGCCGCTCGCGACCGCGCTCGGGATCTGCGCGGGATCGCTCAAATCGCGCGCGAGCACGAGCAACGCGCCGAGGCCGAAGCACCAGAGCGTCGGCAGGAAGTAGCCGAATCCCGCGCCGACGAAGGCGCTGCGGCGGTCGCGCGCGAAGCGCGTGTAGTCGGCCGCGAGTGGTGTCCACGAGATGATGCTCGCGATCACGAGGTCGATCCCCTGCCCGAGCGAGAGCCCGCCCGTTCCGTGCGCGCGCCAGAGCTGGTGCAGATTGGCCTTGTCGAGCGCCCACCAGGTGAGATAGACGATCGACGCGAGCACGGCCCAGACCGCGAACTTGCGCAGATAGCGGCGGACGACGCCGATCGGTCCCAGCAGCCCGAGCGCGAGCGAGACGGCGCCGAAGAGGATCGCCCAGAGCCAGCGGGCCTCGAAGTGGAAGACGCGCTGGGAAAGCGCGGCGGCGGCGGTGGAGATGATGATCAACTCGAAGGTCGACCAGCCGAGGTTCTGCGCCACGTTGAGCACGGTCGGCCCGTACGAGCCGCGCCGGCCGAGCGGCGCGCGCAACAGCACCATCCCGGGGACGCGGCCGTCGGCCCCGATCAGGCCGGCCAGTCCGAGCAGGAAGTTGCCGGCGAGAGCGCCGATCAGGATCGCGAGCAACGCATCCGGGAGCGAGAGCATCGGCACCAGCCCTGCCGCCGCGACGATCACGAGCAACGAGACCGAGAGGTTGCCCCAGAGCAGGGTCAGGTCGAGGAGGCCGAGAACCCGCAGCCGTTCCGGAACCGGCTCGATGCCCCATGAAGGCGTTTCTCGGTCTGCCACGTGCTCCCTTCGCCGGTCCTAACCGGATCAGCAAGCGTGGGGGAACCCATGGTTCCCCCACGAGCCCCCTCCTTCG
Organism: Gaiellaceae bacterium; assembly: GCA_044870105.1. Classification (GTDB taxonomy): domain Bacteria; phylum Actinomycetota; class Thermoleophilia; order Gaiellales; family Gaiellaceae; genus JBKPFU01. Next base: position 25,770 of record JBIOYJ010000059.1, read on the forward strand.
CCGCAGCGCCACAGCACGCCCGGCCGGCTCCGGCAGGGCAAAGCCCGGCCTCCGCGGCAGATCGTCGCTGCTCCAAGCTTCACGCTCTCTCCCTTCGCCGGTACGAACCGGATCAGGTTCAACGGGTTTGTTCTCAGCGCCGCCTCTGCGGAGCACCCCGGTTCGCCCAGTCTAGCTAGTGCGCAAAGGCGGCCCGGAGGCGAATTGCCCCCACGGGTATCCACCACAGGGCCAGGCCGAGCGCGAGGCCGATTGTCAGGTTCAGCTCGAACCCAACGATGCCGACGACGAGCGCAAGCGCCCAGTCGCGCGCCCCGCGCAGGTCCCGCAGGAGCGCGATGTGCAGCAGCCCGGCCGTCGCGAGCAGGCCGGCGAGGATCGGCAGCGGGAACGCCGCGAGCAGCGCTCCCAGGCCCGAGCCGGCGGCGACCGCAAGCGCGAGCAGCGAGACGCCCATTGCAAGCGGCGCGCCTCCAGTCCGCGCCCCGAATGCGTAGTGCGCCGTCATGCCGCCGGCGCCGTGGCAGACCGGCATGCCGCTGATCGCCGCAGAGAAGAGGTTCGCGCCTCCGAGCGTCGTCGCGAGCCGGCCCGGCCGGACCCGCTCCGCCGCCTCGCCGAAGTAGCGCCTCGCGGCGTCGGCCGTGGCGAGGCAAGAGTTCGCGAACGAAAGCGGAACCTGCGGGACGACGAGCACGGTGAACGCGGTCCAGAATGCCGCCGCATCCCAGGACGGCAGGTCGAGCCCGGAGGGCCCCGCCGACGCGTCGCTCCCGGCCAGGACGACCATCGCCACCGCACCGGCGCCCACGAACCCGAGCGAGATCGGATAACGACGCAGCGCGACGGCGAGCACGAGCACGATCGCCGCCAGCGGGATCGCGTACCGAGGCTCGAGCGCCCATTCCTTGAACCCCTTTTTCGGCGCCGTGACGAGGCCCCAGGCGATCTTCAGGAAGAGGAGGCCGACCGTGAGCTGGACGCCGCGGATCAGCGCGCGCGGAAAGGCCCGTCCCGCCAGGTCGATCAGTCCGCTTGCACCGAGCACGAGGAAGATCACGCCCATCAGCAGCGCGCCGGCCGCGATCTCGTCCGAGCCGAGGCCGTTGGCGATCGCGATCGCGCCGAACGCCTTCAGTGGTTGAACGGGCACCGGAAGGCGGTATACAAGCCCCGCGACCACGTACAGCAGTCCGGCCGGGAGGAGCACAGCCGTCGGTGAGAGCCCGTTCTTGACGATCAGCGCGACCGCGATGGGCACGAGGACGCCGAGATCCGCGACCGCTCCCGCCAGCTCACGGCGATCAAATTTCACGGCGTGAGCGTAGTGCTTGGCGTCAGCCAGTCGACGCTCGATCCGGCAAGCCATGCGGCGCGCGAGATCGACCAGCTGTGGTGGATCCTGCTGGTGATCTCCGCGGTCGTGTTCGCGGTCGTGACCGTGCTGGTCGTCGCGGTGGGCTTGCGCCGGCGAGGACGGCGCGACGAGGCGGCCGCGGACACGCGCCGCGTCCAGGGGCTCGTCCTGCTCGGGGGCTTCGCCGTGCCGCTGGCGGTCCTGATCGCGCTCTTCGTCCTGACGCTCCGAACCCTCCCCGCGACATCCGCCCCCGAGGGCGACGTCGACGTCACCGTCGAGGTGACCGGCCGCCAGTGGTTCTGGGACGTCCGTTATCCGGGCTTTGGTGTGACGACCGCGAACGAGATCCACATTCCGGCGCGTCAGCGCGTCCGGCTCGTGGCGAAGACCGCCGACGTCGCGCACAGCTTCTGGGTCCCGCGCCTAAACCGGAAGATCGACATGATCCCGGGCAAGACCAACTCGATCCTGCTCGAGGCGGACCGGCCGGGGATCTACCGCGGCCAGTGCGCCGAGTTCTGCGGGCTCCAGCACGCGCATATGGCGTTCCTCGTCATCGCCGAGACGCCCTCGCGCTTTCGGGATTGGCTTGCCCGTGAAGCGCGCCCGGCCGCGCCGGCCGCCGGGCGCGGCGAGCAGGTCTTCGTCGCCAACTGCGGCGGCTGCCACACGATCCGCGGGACCGATGCGACCGGGAAGATCGGCCCCGACCTCACGCACGTCGCCTCCCGCCGCACGCTGGCCGCGGTCACGATCCCCAACGCGCGCGGTTACCTCGCCGGCTGGATCCTCGATCCGCAGCACCTCAAGCCGGGCAACAGGATGCCGGGGCTCGACCTGACCGGCGACCAGGTCCAGGCCCTCGTCGACTATCTCAGCGGGCTGAACTGATGGTCGAACACGTCCAGCGGCTGGAGCGGATCTGGCACGAGCCGGTCGGGATCAAGACCTGGGCGACGACGGTCAACCACAAGAAGATCGGGCGCCGCTACCTGATCACTGCCTTCCTCTTCTTCGTCGCCGCCGGGATCGAGGCGCTGATCATGCGCACGCAGCTCGCGGAGGCGAACGCGGGCGTGGTCGGCCCGAAGACCTACGACCAGCTCTTCTCGCTGCACGGCGTGACGATGATCTTCCTCTTCATCACGCCGATGCTCTCGGGGTTCGGAAACTACTTCGTCCCCCTCCAGCTCGGCGCGCGCGACATGGCCTTCCCGCGCATGAACGCGTTCAGCTACTGGGTCTACCTGGCGGCGGGGATCTTCATGTACTCGAGCGTCTTCTTCGCGCTCGCCCCGAACGACGGCTGGTTCAACTACACGCCGCTCTCGCAGAAGGAGTTCACGCCCGAGCTCAACATCGACTTCTACAACCTCGGCCTGCTCTTCCTAACCGTCTCGACCACGGCCGGGGCGGTCAATTTCATCGTCACGATCTTCCGGATGCGGGCCCCCGGGATGTCGATCAACCGGATCCCGCTCTTCTGCTGGGGCGTGCTCGCGACCTCCCTCTCGATCGTGTTCGCGCTGCCTGCGCTGTCTGCCGCGAACCTGATGCTGACGCTCGAGCGTAAGTTCGGCTTCCACTTCTTCTCGCCCGACGCGGGGGGCGACTCGCTGCTCTGGCAGCACCTCTTCTGGATCTTCGGTCACCCCGACGTCTACATCATCTTCCTGCCGGCGGTGGGAATCGTCTCCACGATCGTGCCGGTCTTCGCCCAGCGGCCGATGGTCGCGCAGACGTGGCTCGCCCTCGCCACCATGGCGACGGCGTTCATCGGCTTCGGCGTCTGGGTGCACCACATGTTCGCGACTGGGTTGCCGCAGATCACGATGGCATTCTTCTCGGCGGCCTCGCTTCTGATCGCGATCCCGAGCGGGATCCAGGTCTTTGGCTGGATCGCGACGCTCCTCACCGGCCGGCCGCTGTTGCGAACCCCACTCCTGTTCGTGCTCGGCTTTATCGTCGTCTTCGTGGTCGGCGGCGTCACCGGCGTGATGTTCGCGGTGATCCCGTTCGACCAGCAGGTGACGGACTCGTACTTCGTCGTCGCCCACTTCCACTACGTGCTCTTCGGCGGAGCCGTCTTCCCCGTCTTCGCCGGCCTTTACTACTGGTGGCCCAAGCTGACGGGACGGATGTTCAGCGAGCGCCTCGGGCAGGTGAGCTTCTGGGTCTTCTTCGTCGGCTTCAACCTGACGTTCTTCCCTATGCACATCGCCGGCCTACTCGGAATGCCGCGGCGCGTGTACACGTATCCGGACGGGCTCGGGTGGGGGATATACAACCTGCTCGAGACGATCGGCGCCTTCACGCTCGCGGGCGGGATCCTGCTCGTCGTCGTCAATCTGCTCGGGTCGCTCCGCTTCGGCGCTCCCGCCGGGCCCGATCCGTGGCTCGCGAACACGCTCGAGTGGGCGACCGACTCGCCGCCGCCCGAGTACAACTTCCCCATGGTCCCGACCGTGCGGAGCGTCAACCCGAACTGGGACGACGCCGACCGCCGAGAGGACGCCGAGCGGCTCGAGCGAGGCGAGCTCGTCCTCGACGAGACGCACGAGGCGCTCGCGACGACGGTGCTCGACGCCGACGCGGACCAGGTCCTCGAGATGCCGCCCGAGTCGCCGTGGCCGCTCGTCCTCACGCTGGCGTTGGCGCTCGTGTTCGTGATGCTGCTCGTCGGCCACAACTACGTCGCCGCGCTCGCCGGTGGGCTCGTGGCGGTGGCGCTTGCCGGCTGGCACTCGGAGCATGCCCAGGAGACCGCGTGAGCGGGCTCGTGGAGGAGGTTAGGGGGAACCGGAAGGTTCCCCCTGCAGTGATCCTCGGCACACGCGGCGATCTCAGCGGCGCGTGGGCCGAGGCGTGGACAGAAAGAGAAGGGGGCTCTCGGCGGAAAAGTGGTTTCCCCCGAGCGAGCGAGCCGCAGGCGAGGGAGGAGACCGCGTGACGACGTACACGCTCGAGCGTCCCTCGACCAGGGCGAACGGCTGGTGGGGGATGCTGCTGCTGGTCGCGACCGAAGCAACGCTGTTCGGCGTCCTGATCGCCTCGTACTTCTACATCCGCTTCAAGTCGCCGCACTGGCCGCCGCCGGGGGTGGAGGACCCGAAGCTGTTCAGGCCGCTGCTCAACAACGGCATCCTCCTGCTGTCCGGCGTGCCGATGCTCGCGGCGGAACGCGCTGCCATCGCGGGACGGCAGGCGCTGCTCAAGCTCGGGCTCGTCGTCTCGTTTGCGCTCGGCCTCGTCTACTTTCTGCTCCAGCTCGATTCGTTTCGCGACAGCTGGCGCACGCTGCGCCCAGCCGACAACACCTACGCGTCGCTCGTCTACACGCTCGTCGGCGCGCACTGGATCCACGTCGGCGCGGGCCTCTTGCTGCTCGGCTGGGTCCTTGGACGCGCGCTCCTGGGCCACTTTGGGCCGGAGCGGAACGTGCCGGTCCAGATCGCGGCGTTGTACTGGTACTTCGTCACATTGCTCGCGGTGCTCGTCGTGCTCACGACCCTCTCGCCTGCGCTATGAGAGGAACGCTGCTCTGGTTTGGATTGCTCGGCGCTCCCGGCGCGTGGGCGCTCCAGCTCGTCGCCGGCTACGCGGTCGAGGACGCGGCGTGTTCGCAGGGAACGGCGAGCTGGCGGCTCGACGGCGGCCTCGCCCACGGCGTCGTCTTCGCGGTCACCGCCGTGGTTGCGGTCGCGGCCGGCGCCGCGGCCGTGTGGAGCTGGCGGAACGCGACGCACGACGTCCGCGGCCGCATTGCCTGGCTCGGCTATAGCGCCGTGGCCGTGAGCGTCCTCTTCATCCCGCTCGTGGTGATGACCGGAATCGGGGTAGCGACCTTGGGATCATGCGAGCGCTGATCGTCGTCGCGTTGCTGTCGGCGGCGCTGGCCGCGGGCTGCGGCGGCGGGAAGAAGCCCGAGATCGTGAACGGCGGCGACGCGCAGCGTGGCGGTGAGTTGATCGAGAAGTACGGCTGCGGGGGCTGCCATCAGATCCCCGGCATCGAGGGAGCCGACGGCCGCGTAGGGCCGAGCCTCTCCGGCTTCCGGCGGCTGCGGTACGTCGCCGGGCGGATCCCGAACAATCCCGACAACGCGCGGCGCTGGATCGAGAACCCGAAGCAGATCGAGCCCGGGACCGTGATGCCCGATCTCGGCGTGACGGACGACGAGGCCCGCGACATCGTCGCCTACCTCTACTCGCGGACATGAAAGCGGCGATCGTTGCGGCTGCGCTCGTGCTGGCGGCTCCCGCCGCCGCGCAGACAGGACGCGATCTCTACCTCCAGCACTGCGCGACGTGCCACGGCGCCAACGCGGAAGGCGTGGCTCCCGTTGGGCCGAAGAGAGGCGCCGGCGGCCAGCGCGGCGCGGGGCCGTCGCTGCGAGGCGTGGGAGCCCTCGCGGCCGACTTCTATCTCCGCACCGGCTACATGCCGCTGCAGAACGCAGACGACGAGCCGAAGCACAAAGGCCCGGCCTACACGGACGACGAGATCGACGCGCTCGTCGCCTACATCGCCTCGCTTGGGGGGCCGACCGTTCCGCGGGTCGATCCAAGCCGGGGCGATCTCGAGGAGGGGCTGCGGCTCTTCACCGAAAACTGCTCCGGTTGCCACCAGGTCGTCGCGCGCGGCGGGATCGTGACGAGCGCGGTTGCGCCGAACCTGCTCAAGGCGACACCGACGCAGGTCGCCGAGGCCGTGCGCATCGGCCCGTATCTGATGCCACGGTTCTCGCGCACGCAGATCGACGATCGCGAGCTCGCCTCGATCGTCCGGTACGTCGAGTACGCGAAGCATCCGAAGGACGACGCCGGCTGGGGGATCGGGCACCTTGGTCCGGTTCCCGAGGGACTCGTGGCGTGGCTGATCGCCGGCGCCGCGCTCGTCCTCGTCGCGCGCGCGATCGGCGGCAAGACAGAGTGAACCGTCGCGCCGAGCTCGCCGTCCTGGCGCTGCTTTTCGGCGCGACCCTCGCCGCCGTCGGGTTCATCGCCGCTTACGCGGTCGACTCGCTTCCCGCGCAGACGCAGCTGATGGGGATCGCGCTCGGGCTCGCCTTCGCCTTTCTCGCCGCGGCCTCGGTCGTGACGGCCAAGGCGCTCGTGCCGGAGGAGGAGCACGCGGAGGACTACCCCGACCCGTCTGAGCCGGAGCGCGCCGACGAGCTCGAAGAGCTCGTGCAGGCGGGCGGAGAGCGGATCACACGCAGGCGGCTGCTCGGTCTGGCCGCGGGAGGAGCCGCGGTCACGCTCGGCGCCGCGCTCGTCGTGCCGGCCGCCTCGCTCGGGCCGTTCCTCGACACGAGCCGCCTCCGGCGCTCGCCGTGGCGGCGCGGGATCCGGCTCGTCGGCTCGGACGGCCGGCCGCTGCTCGCGGACGGGATCGAGCTGAAGAGCTTCTACACCGCCTTTCCGGAGGACGGCGACCCCGAGAAGCTCGGCTCGCCGCTGATCGTCGTCCGACTGGAGCCCGCGCGGCTCGACCTTCCGCGCGGACGAGAGGGGTGGGCTCCCGGCGGGATCGTCGCCTACTCGAAGATCTGCACCCACGCGGGGTGCGCGGTCTCGATGTACAGGGCGCCGCTGTACGAGCCCACGTCCGACCGGCCGGCGCTCATCTGCCCCTGTCATTACTCCACCTTCGATCCGGCGCGTGGCGCGAAGGTCCTATTCGGCCCCGCCGGGCGGCCGCTGCCGCAGCTTCCTCTGGAAATCGACTCGAGCGGGCATCTCCGCGCGGCGGGAGGCTTCTCCGGCGCGATCGGGCCTGCGTGGTCGGGAGTGCGCTACCGATGATCCGAAGGACCGTCCGGTACCTCGACGAGCGCAGCGGCACAGCGCCGCTGCTGAAGAAGGCGCTCCGCTACGTCTTCCCGGACCACTGGTCGTTCCTGCTCGGCGAGATCGCGCTCTACTCGTTCGTCGTCCTCGTGGCGACCGGGATCTACCTGACGCTCTTCTTCGAGCCCAGCCTCGCCAACACGGTCTACCAGGGCTCGTACCAGCCGCTGCGCGGCCGCCAGATGTCAGAGGCGTACCGGTCGGCGGTGCAGATGTCCTTCGACGTCAAGGCCGGGCTGCTGATGCGGCAGACGCACCACTGGGCGGCCGACGTCTTTGTCGTCGCGATCGTCCTGCACCTGCTGCGCGTGTTCTTCACCGGCGCCTTCCGCAAGCCGAGGGATCTCGTCTACTACGTCGGCGTCGCGATGCTGATGCTCGCGCTGCTGGAGGGGTTTCTCGGCTACTCGATGGTGGACGACCTCCTGTCGGGGATGGGCCTTGCCATCGCCTACTCGGTCGCGCTGTCTCTGCCGGTGATCGGCGGCTGGTTCGGCCTCGCGCTCTGGGGCGATCCGTTCCCGGGGGCACACGTATTCGAGTCGCGGATGTACGTGGCCCACGTCTTTCTGTTGCCGATGGCGATCGCGACCCTGATCGCAATTCACCTGCTGCTGCTCGTCACGCGACACCACACACAGTTCCCAGGCCCGCGGCGGAGCGAGCGGCGCGCTGTCGGCCTGCCGGCGTTCCCGGGCTACGCGCCTCGCTCGCTCGGGCTTGCGTGCTCCGTTTTTGCGGTGTTGTTCCTGCTGGGTGGTCTCGTTCAGATCAACCCGATCTGGGAGTGGGGGCCGTACGAGATCGCGCAGGGGACGAGCGGCGCCCAGCCGGACTGGTACCTGGGCTGGCTGATCGGCGGGTTACGGCTGATGCCGGGCTTCGACGTGACGATCGGGAACTACACGCTGATTCCGAATGCCTTCTGGGGCGGTGCGCTGTTCCCGATCATCGTCTTCACCACGCTCTTCCTCTGGCCGTCGCTCGAGCGGCGCGCCACGCGCGATTACGGCTTTCACCACCTGCTCGACCGACCGCGGGATGCACCCTGGCGGACGGCTGTCGGCGCGGCCTTCTTCACTTGGGTCGCGCTCGTCTTCCTCGCGGGCGCCTCGGATCGCGTCTTCGTGACCTTTGGCGTGCCATACGTGTGGCAGATCTGGTTCTTCCGGGTCGCGGTGTTCGTGCTGCCCGCGATCGTCCTGGTCTTGACGCGGCGGCTGTGCCTGGAGCTGCGCGAAGAGGAGCCGCGGCCCCGCGCCGGGCTGCTGCGGACCTAGAGCTTGGGCATCAGTCTTCGGACGAGAGCGTGTAGCCCAGCTCCATCAACTCGGTTCGGTACCGTCCTCGCGAGGTCGTAAACGCATGAAGCGGCTACTCCTGCTCCT
>JBIOYJ010000060.1:0-48502 GCA_044870105.1 Gaiellaceae bacterium
CCAGCACACGGCGCCCGCTGGCCTCCAGCTCGCCCGTGTCGCGGAGTGGCCGGTCGGATCGCCACGCCTGGAGAAAGGCCTCGCTCTCCACTCCTGCGGCGGCGGCCATCTCGCCGACGGCCGCGTCCCACGGATCTGGGTCGTAGGGCACGAGCGTGTTCCAGAGGTCGAAGACAACCGCTCTGACCGCCATTGCTGTGATTAGTCGACGAGCTCGAGCCGCTCGTTCGCGCGGAACCGACGGCCGGCCTTTGCCGATGGACGCCCGTCGGTGAGAACGACGTCCGCGGTGAAGTCGTTCGCGCCGCGGATCAGCGACGAGCCGACGCCGTAGGAATCGATCGGGACGCCGCGCTCCTCGAACTCCGCGATCTTCTCCGCCGTGAAGCCCCCGGAGGCCACGATCTTCAGCCGCTCGAATCCGTCGCGGTCGAGCGCCTCCCGCACCTTCCAGACGAGCCGCTCGCTCACTCCGGTCGGCTTGAAGTCGCCCATCTCGTGCCAGAGCGAGCGGTCGACCATCGACTCGGGCGTGTCCAGCCGCACGCCCCAGAGCCGCGGACCCAGCGCGCGCGCAACCTCGAGCGCGGTCTCGACCGAGTTGTTCTCGAAGTCGACGAGCACCGTGATGTTCAGATCCTCCGGCGCCCACTCGGCGAACTTGGTCGCCGCCAGAACGGTGTTCCCGCCATAGGACGAGATCAACGAGTGCGGCACCGTCCCGACGCCCTTGCCGCCCCACCACGACGCTTGCGCATCCGAGGTCACGCCGACCGGCGCGCCAACGACCTGACCCGCGATGTGCGCCGCGTACCCGTCCCCGGTCTGGACGCGGTGGTGATCGTGCCGGGCGGGCATGAAGATGATCGGCTTGCCGTTCGCCGCCTCCAGCACCCGGACGACGTTCGTCGTGATCAGCGTCCGGCGGGCCAGGACGCCCAGGTAGAGGGTCTCCAGCGGCGCGAAGGTCGTGTAGTCGCCCTCGACGGTCATCACGGTCTCCCACGGCTCGATCCGGTCGCCGTCGTAGAGCGCGTGGACGGTCAGCCCCTCCCAGTCCTCCGAGCAGAGCTTCAGGATCGCGATCGCCTCGTCCATCCCGCCCAGATACGCGTGCTTCTTCTGGAAGACCTGCATGACGACCCGCGGGTGCCGTTCGTCCTTCAGCAGCGCCGCGCGCGCGTGGTTGAAGTACGCGTCGGTGTAGTAGCCCTCCCGCATCTTCTCGACGGGGAGCTCGAAGATCTCGGGCTCGAGCCGCTTCTTAGTCCGTGTCTTGACCTGCTGCTGCACGCTACGCGTCCAGTTTGGTTAAGAACATTTCCGCTGCACGCGGCCGTAACGCGCAGCAGCTATCGATCGAGGGTCGCATTCTGTTCGAGCTCGAGACAAGCCTGAAGCGCGGCTTCGGCGACTTCAAGCTGCTCCGGTGTCGGATCTGCGGTGGCCAGACGATGTTGAAGCTCGTGACCGGGCTTGGCCAGCGCCCGCGAGACGCGGTTGTCCGGGTTCCTCACCATCCACGCGAAGATCTCCGTCGAGGCGGCGAGCGCGCCGAACGCCGCGGTGACGCGCGCCAGCGGTCGGAGATGCACCGGCGCCTTCGAGGCGAGCGCGCCGCCGAGCGCGGAGGTGGCGATCAGCGGACCGACCACGTGTGATCCGCAGCGCTCGTGCTCCTTCTCGCGCGGCTCGCCGTGCTCGTACGTGCCGATCGAGATGTGCTCGGCGCCGTGGTAGGCAGCGAGCTCGGAGCCGCGGACGGCGTAGGCGGTCGGGGCCAGCGAGAGGAGACCGGTAACGAGCTCCTGCGCGAGCGGGCTGATCCTGCTCGAGCCCTTGACGAGGCGCGCGAGCACGGCGCTGCCGAGCATGACCGCGACGACCGCCGGCCGCTCGAACGGAAGCTTGGCCTCGGGTAGCTTCCGCTTGATCGCCGGCAGCACCGCCACGGCTTCGACCAGGCGAGCCGGGCCGCGGAGCAGCTTCTGCTCGACGCTCGCGGCTCGAATCCGCTTGTACGCCGACGCCACTCGCAGCTGTCCGTCAGGCGTCCGGACGGCGCACGCCCAACTCGTTGGGCCGTGCACGAGCACGCCGTTCGCCAGCGCCATCCCGCCGAGGCGGAGCTTCTCCTCTTTCTCGGCCATCCCTCAGAGGGTAGTGACAGCGGCGTGCCTGAGGAAGCGGGTGCCGAGCTCGAGGTCGTCGACGGCGATGCGCTCGTCGGCGGAGTGGATCAGGCGTGCGGCGAGCTCGGGATCCATCGTCCGCATCGGAAAGAACCCGTACGCGACCGTGCCGAAGGCGTCCCGCACCCAATGGCTGTCCGTGAACCCGGCCAGACAGATCGGAGCGAGGGCCGCCTCCGGCTCCTCCTCGGCAACGAACGACTCGATCGCCTCCCACAGCGGCGTGTCGAGCGGCGAGCGCGTGCCGCCATGGCCCTCTTTCCACTCGATCTCGTAGTCCCCGTCGCCCAGCACGTCGCGGATCACTTTCTCCGCCTCCGCCTGGGTCTGGCCCGGCAGCAGCCGGCAGTCGACGACGACGTCGCAGATTCCGGGGATGACGTTGCGGCGCTGGGAGGCGCTGACCATCGTCGGCGAGACGGTCAGCGACAGGAGCGGCTCGATCAGTTCGGCGGCGACGGGGTCGAGCTCCCGCGCCAGCGGGAGTACCTGCTCGGCCGGCACCTCCTGGCCCGCGACCGTGCGCACGAGCGCGTCGACCTCGGGGATCAGCTGGGGCTCCCCTCGATATTCCGCCAGCCGCTCGATCAGCTTCGCCGCCTTGACGAGCGCGTTGTCGGCGATGTTCGGCATCGAGGCGTGCCCGCTGCGGCCGTGGACACGCAGGTGGAACTCACAGCTCATCTTCTCCGCGCTCGAGCAGAGGTAGAAGACCCGCCCGCCGAAGGGGACGCGGTCGCCCGCGCCCTCGTTCAGCGCGAAATCACACCGCACCGCCTCTGGATGCTCGCGACAGAGCCACTGCAGGCCGAAGTCGTCGCCTACCTCCTCGTCCGCGGCCGCGATGAAGACGAGATCGCCGCGCGGCTCGAAGCCCTCTCGCGCGAGCGAGGCGATCGCGACCGCGCTCGCGGCGACCTGACCCTTCATGTCGAGCGCACCACGGCCCCAGATCTCGCCTCCGCGCAGCTCGCCGGACCAGGGATCGACCTGCCAATCGCCGGCGTCCGCCAGCACGGTGTCGGTATGGGAGAGCAGCGCGAGGCTCGGGCCGTCGCCGGTGCCGGCAAGGCGGGCGACGAGGTTCGCCCGCTCGGGCACCTTCGCGTACAGCTCGCAAACGACGCCGTTCTCCTCGAGGTACACGCGGAGCAGCTCCGCCGCCCGCGTCTCGTTCCCGGGCGGGTTGACGGTGTCCAGCCGGATCAGCTCCTGCAGGAGCTGCGCCGCCTCGTCGCGAAGCGAGAGCGTCGCCACCGGCCTCCTCAGCGAGGAGTGCCGAGCACGAGCAGATACCGGCGCGGCTCGCTGACGCCGCCGTCCTTCCGGAAGCCGCCCCAGTACTCGAGCATCGCCTGCTGAAACTCCTCACGCCGCTCCTGCTCGAGCGTGTCCAGAAGCGCCTTCACCGGCGGCGCGCCGGTGCTCATCAGCTCCCAAACGGCCTCGGGCGAATCACCCTCGAGATGCCATACGCGCTCCACGATCTCGAGCTCGAAGGCGTCGCCGAGCAACCCCTCGATGTGCTCCTCGCGGCCCCAGTCCTCGGGGGGCTGCTCCGGCTCATCGGAAGCGAATTTCGCGTAGATCGCGTGCAGGCCCTCGTTCGGGCGCCAGTTGCAGAGCCCGAGCCGGCCGCCGGGCTTGGAGACGCGCGCGATCTCGCGCGCGACGGCCTCGTGGTCGGGCGCAAACATGATCCCGAAGCATGAGGAGACGACGTCGAAGCTCGCGTCGTCGAAAGGCAGCGCCTGGGCGTCGCCCTCGACCCACTCGACGTCGGAGGTCTTCGAGCGCGCCTGCTCGAGCAACCGCGGTGCGATGTCCAGCCCGGTGACGTAGGCGCCGCGCCTCGAGGCGCGAATCGCCACTTCGCCCGTGCCGGTGGCGAGATCGAGCCACCGATCTCCCCTGCGCGGCTGCAGGCGCTCGACGAGCTCGTCGTGAATGCCGGCGAATCGCTGAGCGATCAGCTCGTACTCGCCGCTCCCCCAGACCTCCGCGGGTGTGCTCAGCGGCCTTCCTCGATCGCGAGCTCCGTCAGCCGGTTCCGCGCCTGCCAGAGCTCGGGAAAGAACCGCTGCTTGATCAAGCCGCCGAGGAGCTCGACCGGCGTTCCCTGTGTTCCGATCACCTCGTCGCCGATGATGCGGGCGACCACCTTGTAGTGGCGCATTCGCCAGAGCACGAGCCGCTCGTCCCACTCGACGAGCAGCTCCGCCAGCTGGTAGAGCTGCTCGAATTCGCGCCCGCGGCGGTAGAGCTCGACGATCGTCAGGCCTTCGTCCCGCAGCAGGCGCGAGAGCGCTTGCCCGAGCTGCGGCGTCACCCGCCTGATCTCGCGGAAGCCCGGCGAGTCGAAGCCGCTGCCGTGGCCGAGCTCGGGCCGGACGCCGCTCGTGTACTCCCACGGCGACATCTGCTCCAGCATCTCCAGCTGCTCGGTGATCATCTTGACGCAGAGGTTCGAACGGCGGAGTAGCCGGAGCGCCGGCTCGATCTCCTCCCGCTCGAGCAGCCGGGTCGCCTCCTCCGCCTCGTGCCAGGCGAGGTTCAGCCACAACTCGGAGGACTGGTGGACGGTCTGGAAGAGCAGCTCGTCGCGGTGCGCCTGCTCCGCCGGCGATTTCTGCAGCGACAGCAGCTCGTCCGTCCGGAGATAGCGCTCGTAGTCGCTCGCGCCGGTGCCGGATAGGACCGGCTCGGTGAAGTCCTCCACCTCGCGGCTCGTCACACGCGGAGCATACTTCGGCGCGATGGGCGATCTCTTTTCCGACGCAGCCCGCGAGCGGCTGCCTGACGTAGCACCGCTCGCGCTCCGCCTCCGCCCGCGCACGCTCGACGATTTCGTCGGACAGGAGCAGGTCGTCGGCGAGAAGACGGCGCTGCGGCTGGCCATCCTCGAGGATCGGGTCGGCTCGATGATCCTCTACGGTCCGCCCGGCAGCGGGAAGACGACGCTCGCCCGGATCGTCGCCGAGACGACGGGGGCGGATTTCGAGGAGCTGTCGGCGGTGTCGGCGACGGTGGCGCAGGTCCGCGAGGTGATCGCCGGGGCTCGCGAACGGCTGGGAGCCTCCGGGCGCCGCACGATCCTCTTCCTCGACGAGATCCACCGCTTCAACAAGGCGCAACAGGATGCGCTGCTGCCCGCGGTCGAGGAAGGGCTGATCACGCTGATCGGCGCGACCACGGAGAACCCGTACTTCGAGGTCAACTCGGCCTTGCTGTCGCGGACGCAGATCTACGAGCTGGAGCCCATTTCGGAGAACGACCTGGCGGTCGTTCTCCGACGAGGTACTGCCGAGCTCGCCGCTGAAGTTCCGGACGAGCTCATTGAGCTGATCGCAAGACGCGCAGGCGGCGATGCAAGAAACGCCCTGAACATCCTCGAACTCGGCTGGCAGACCGCCCAGGCCGAGAAGAAGCCGCTCGACGAGCACCACGTCGAGGACGCGGCGCGCAAAAAGCCACTGGTTTATGACAAAGGTGGCGACGCCCACTACGACTTCATCTCGGCCTTCATCAAGTCGATGCGCGGCTCGGATCCCGACGCCGCGGTCTACTACCTCGCCGCGATGCTCGAGGGCGGCGAGGATCCTCGCTTCATCGCGCGGCGCATGATCGTGCTCGCGTCCGAGGACATCGGCAACGCCGACCCGCGCGCGCTGCTGGTCGCCGTCGGGGCGGCACACGCTGTCGAGCACGTCGGCCTCCCGGAAGCGAGGCTGAACCTCTCGCAGGCGGCGATCTACCTCGCGCGCGCGCCGAAGTCGAACGCGAGCTACGCCGCGCTCAAGGAGGCGACGGCCGACGTCCGCGAGCACGGTCACATTCGCCCACCCGACGCCTTGCGGGACACGCACTACTACGGGGCGAAGAGGCTCGGGCGCGGAGAGGGGTACATCTATCCCCATTCCGATCCGGCGGGGTTTGAGGCCGAGCATCTCCCGGAAGAGTTGCGGGGCAAGAAGTACTACCGACCAAGCGGATCAGGCGAAGAGGAGGCTGACGATGGCGACTGAGAAGACGGCGCGTGCGACCTGGGAAGGCGACCTCGTCAACGGCTCGGGCCGCGTGTCGACGGGCAGTGGCGTCCTGGCCGACGAGCCGATGACGTGGTCGGCACGGGCGGAGGACGTCGAAGGCCCGAGTCCCGAGGAGCTGATCGCAGCCGCGCACGCAACGTGCGTCTCCATGGCGCTGTCAGCGGGTCTCGCGCGCGCGGGCACGCCGCCGACGAGGCTCGAGACGGAAGCGACGACGGCTTTCGACAAGGTCGGCGAGGGCTTCAAGCTCACCTCCGTGCGGCTGAAGATCCGCGGCGAAGTCGAGGGTCTCGACGCGGACGGCTTCCGCGCCGCTGCCGAAGAGGCGAAGCAGAACTGTCCCGTCTCCCAGGCTTTGAAGGGCAACGTCGAGATCTCGCTCGACGCCGGCCTCAGCTAGCTACTAGGACGATTTAGCGAAACGCACGTTGTGCCGCCAAGCCCTCCTAGTCGCTGCCCTTCTCGATCCTGCGCGCGGCGAACTCGCCGAAGTCGCCGCCCATCGAGCGGTAGCCGGCGGCGGCGCGCTCGACGTCGTACTCGACCCGGCGGAACTCGAACTCGCCGTCCCAGGTCGCCCAGGCGGCGCGGACGTCGCCGTCCAGCGGCATCCCGACGCTGCCTGGATTGATCAGCTCGGTCCCGGCCGGACCCGGCCGGCGGAACTGAAGATGACTGTGGCCGAAGACGATCGTGCGGTCGCGCTCGCCGGCGAGCATCTCCTCCTCTCCGTCCTGCGGCTCCCGCGCGAAGCTGTCGACATCGGAAAGCGGCGACCCGTGCACGTACAGCACGCCGTCGAGCTCGGCGCGCTCGGGAAGCGAGTAGAGCGTCTCGATCTCGTCCTCGGGAATCCCGCCGAGAAAGAGTTCGTACACGTCCATCACTTCCGGCCGGTCACGCGGCGGGTCGCGCAACCAGCGCTCGCCGTTGCCCCGGATCCAGGTCGCGTTTTCAAGCTTGCGCAGACGGGCGAGCGTCTCGAGCGGCCAGGGGCTCGGCGTGCCGTAGTCGCCGCCGAGCAGCCAGCGGTCGACCCCCACCGTCTCGGCGTCGAGCAGCACCTCGTCGAGGGCCGGCAGGTTGCCGTGGATGTCGTAGAGCACGCCGAGCACGCGGGGATAGTCTCCCGCCGATGAAGATCGTCTGCCTCGTGAAGCAGGTCCCCCGGCCGGACGCGATCGAGTTCGACCAGGAGACGAAGCAGCTCAAGCGCGAGGACGTTCCGCTCCTGCTCAATCCGTTCGACGCCTGGGCGATCGCGCACGCCGCCCGTCTCGGAGACGAGGTCGTCGCCATGACCATGGGGCCGCCGCAGGCCGAGGATGCTCTCCGCGAGTGCCTGGCGCTCGGCGCGAATCGCTGCATCCACCTCTCCGACCGGGTCTTTGCCGTCGCCGACACGATCGGCACGTCGCGCACGCTCGCGTTGGCGATCAAGAAGGAAGGCGCCGACCTCGTGCTCTGTGGGCTCAAAGCTCTGGACGCCGAGACGCGCCAGGTGCCGCCGGAAGTGGGCGCCTTTCTCGGTTGGCCGCATGTGGCAGGCGTGTCCGAGCTCACCGCGCGCGGCGGGAAACTGCGGATCAAACGGGATACCGACGACGGCCCGCACACCGTCGAAGTGGACCTGCCGGCCGTGTGCTCGATCTCCCAGCCGATCGAGGGCGAGACGACGGCGTCGGAGGGAGAGATCGTCCTCTGGACGGCGACTGACCTGGTTGACGACATCCAGCAGAACGACAAGCGCTTCGGCCAGCCGGGCTCGCCCACGCGCGTGCTCGCCGTCCGCGACGTGACGCCCGAGCGGGTTGGTGAGCGCGCCGCCTCCCCTGCGGAGGCGGCACAACGAATCTCGGCGCTCTTGACCGAGCGGCCCGCAAACGCAACGTCCTGGGAGAAGCCCGAGCGCCTCGGCGAGAAGCCGGGCAGGTCCTACGACTGCTGGACGCTCGTCGAGCTGAGAGGCGGTCGCCCGACCCGCGCATCGCTCGAGCTCCTCGGCAAGTCGCGTGAGCTCGCGGGCAAGCTCGGGGGCAAGGTGGTCGCGCTGCTCCTCGACTCCGGCGGCGACGAGGTGGCGCGCTACGGGGCGGAGGCCGTCGTCCGAGTCGAGGACGAGCGACTGCACGAGTACGACCCGGAGATCTGGGCGGCCGCGCTCGCGCAGGTTCTACGGACCGAGCGGCCGCACGTACTCCTGATTCCCGCGACGAGCTGGGGCCGCGACATCGGGCCGCGCGCCGCAGGCGAGCTCCAGCTCGGCATGACCGCCGACTGCGTCGATCTCGGCATCGACCGGGCGGGGCGGCTGATCCAGCACAAGCCAGCTTTCGGCGGGAACATCGTCTCCGTGATCATGGGGTCGACGACGCCCCAGCTTGCGACCGTGCGCCCCCGCATGTTCGAACCGCTTGAGCCGAGCGACACGGGGCAGGTGCAGATCCGTTCGCTGGCGCTCGACGGGCTCCCCGGTCCACGCACACGGCTGATCGAGCGACAAGACGAACCCACGTGGATGCTCGACGAAGCGGACGTGGTTGTCGCGGTTGGTGGCGGCATCGATCCGGCCGAGATCCAGCCGCTCGTCGAGCCGCTTGGAGCAGTCGTCGCGCGCGACGAGCAGATCGGCCTGCTTGCCAGGACGGTGGCCCCCCGGCTCTACGTGGCCGCCGAGACGCGCAGCGACGCCGAATACCGAGCCGGTTCGGTCAAGGCGGCGGTGATCGCCGCGTTCTCCGCCGACGAGGGCTCGGACATGCTCGCCGCCGCGGACGTCGCTC
This sequence comes from Gaiellaceae bacterium, assembly GCA_044870105.1. Taxonomy (GTDB): domain Bacteria; phylum Actinomycetota; class Thermoleophilia; order Gaiellales; family Gaiellaceae; genus JBKPFU01. The sequence continues at coordinate 9,025 of JBIOYJ010000060.1, forward strand.
TCGTCGGCGACTGGCGCGAGCTGCTGCCTGCGCTGGTCGACAAGGTCAGCGGCACGATCTGATGCTGCTCCATCTGCACGAGTGGGGCGACCGGAGCGCGCCGCCGCTGATCTGCCTGCACGGGATCTCGGCCCACGGCCGCCGCTTCCGAAAGCTCGTGGAGGAGCAGCTCGCCTCCCGCTTCCACGTGCTCGCTCCGGATCTTCGCGGTCATGGGCAGTCGGGCCACGACCCGCCTTGGGACATCGAGACTCACCTGGCCGACATCTTGCAAACAATCGAGCCGGAGCAGGCCATCTGGCTTGGCCACAGCTTTGGCGGGCGCCTCCTCGTCGAGCTGGCAGCGCGAAGGCCGGAGCTGATCGAGCGCGCGGTTCTACTCGACCCGGCGCTTCAGATCCTTCCGCATGTCGCTCACGACTTCGCCGAGCGAGCTCGTCAGGACGCGACCTTCGCCTCCGTCGAAGAAGCCGTCGAGGCGCGCGCCCTCGACTGGCCCACGACGCCGCTCGAGTTCCTGGAGGAAGACACGCGCGAACAGCTCGTCTCGTTTGCCGACGGATCTCTTCGCTTTCGCTACTGCCGCAGCGCGGTGATCACCGCTTACAGTGAGTTGTGCACCCCTCCCCCGCCGCCCGAGAGCCTGCAGGTGCCGGCGCTGCTCGTGTACGCGCGGGAGTTCGGCCTCGTGCGCCCGGAACAAGTCGATCTCTACGGGCGGCTGCCGAACCTCGAGGTCGTCGCGGTTCCCGGCGGGCACATCGTCTACTGGGACGCCTACGAGGAGACGGCCGGCGCGATCGACCGATTCCTCGACGGTTAGAGGATCCGCTCGCCGAGCGCGGACGCGACGAGCTCGACGGCCAGCTTCGCGGTCTCGTTCTGCCGGTCGAGGATCGGGTTCACCTCGACGACCTCGAGCGAGGCCGCCAGGCCCGACTCGGCGACCAGCTCGAGCGCGAGGTGGGCTTCGCGATAGGAGAGCCCGCCGCGAACCGGTGTGCCCACGCCGGGGGCGATGTCCGGGTCAAGGGCGTCCATGTCGACGCTGACGTGGACGAAGCCCGGCCCGGCCACGTGTGCGAGCGACTGGCGGATGACGCGCTCGATCCCGAGCTTGTCGATCTCGCTCATCGTGTAGACGTGCGCGTCCAGCTCGCGTAGGAGCTGGACCTCGCCGCGATCCAGCTTGCGTACCCCGACGAGCGCGACACGACCGGCGTCGACGGCGGGAAGCCGCCACGAAGAGCTCTCGAATTCCGCTCCGGCGAGACCGAGAGCCGCCGCGAGCGGCATCCCGTGCACGTTCCCGCTCGGCGAGGTCTCGGGGCGGTTGAGATCTCCGTGGGCGTCGATCCAGAGCACGCCGCCCGGGCCCGAGCCGCGGGCCAGCCCGCCGAGCGTGCCGAGCGCGACGGAGTGGTCCCCGCCGAGCACGAGCGGCGCAAACCCTTCGCCGGCGGCCCTCGCCACGAGCTCGGCCACGCGTTCGCACGCCGTCTTGATCTCCGGCAGGAAGCGCACGCGCTCGTTGCCGACCGCGGTCGCCTCGGGCACGGCGCCCTCCACGTTCCCCCAGTCCACGACTCGGCGGCCGAGCCGCTCGATTCGCGCGGCGAGACCCGCGTACCGGATCGCCGAGGGCCCCATGTCCACGCCGCGGCGCCCGGCGCCCAGGTCGAGGCTGGCGCCGATGACGGCGACGGGTTTGGACTCCGCTTGCGCGGCCATAGAAGATCAAGGCTACTTTTGGGAGAAATGGGCGACCAGGACCTCACCGGCATCAGAGTCCTGCTGGCAGACGACGACGAAGGGTTCCTCGAGTCCCTGCGTGAGCTGATCGGCAAGCAGCCTGAGCTCGCGGTCGTTGGAGAGGCGCGGAACGGCCTCGAGGCGATCGAGCTCGCGGACGTGCTAGACCCCGATGCCGCCGTGATCGACCTGCACATGCCCCTGGTCGACGGCGTGACCGCCGTCGCGCGCCTCCGCCGAGATCACCCGAACCTCTGCCTGATCGCCCTCACCGGGGACGAGACGGCGGAGCTGCACGGCGCGGTCCGTGAGGCCGGTGCGGACGAGGTACTGCTGAAGACAGAGCTCGTCGAGGGCCTGGTCGAACGGCTCTCGGCGGCGAAGACGCCCGCCTAGGCGGTCTAGTGATCTAGATCACAAAGGCTTACCGCCGAAGCGGTTTGACTTTTCCGATCTCGCGTAGCGAGATATACGGATCGCTACCGAGTTTAGAGAGAGGATTCATGGAGAATCGTCACGTTCTCGGGCTACGCCTCGAACACGCCGCTGCAGCCGGGGCACGTCTTCGACGTGACCTTCGATCCCGCGCTGGGCACGGCGAGCTGGAAGGACATCTCGTACGACCTGCTCGACCAGCCGGTGAATGACGCGGTGCTCGACGTCGCCAGCGGCGACCTCTACGTGTCGACCGACTTCGGCGTCGACCGGCTCGTGGACGGCACGCAGACCTGGGTGCCGGCGGCCGACGGCCTGCCGACGGTGACGGTCTCGGGCCTGCCGCTGGCGGCTGCGAAGCAGGGCGGCGATCGCCTGCTGTACGCGGCGACGCACGGACGCGGCGCGTACCGTCTGCGCCTGAAGTAACGCTCATCTCCCCTGGTGCTGCCGCCGTTTCGAACCGTGGCGGCAGCACCTCCCCTCGAGCGGGCGGTCGCTACACTCCTCGTCCGCGGGGCGAGGTAGCTCAGTCGGTAGAGCACACGGCTGAAAACCGTGGTGTCGCCGGTTCGATTCCGGCCCTCGCCATCTCTTCCCGGCGTTGCGTCTCGTGAAAAAAGAGAACGTCCGGGCCGGTGCTACCGCGCCGCGAACGTTCTCTGTTGACCGGAAGCCTAAATGCGCGCGCTCTTGTGGGCAAGAAACGCCGTCGCGCCGTCGGCGTCAAAGTCCGCAAACTCCGAGAAACCTCGGCGCTCGAGCTCCGCGCGAAGACGGTCCGACGGCACATAAATCGGCGTCTCGGGCCCGACCGAGAAACTGAACAAAACAAAACCGCCCGGGGCCGTGATCCGCGCCAGCTCATCGAAAAAGGGGATCATGTTCGCCAGGGTGACGAGCTCGAAGGACTCGTTGGGGTAGGGAAGCTGCTCGGCGTCCGCCGCCTCAAAGCGCACACGCTGCTTCAGCTCGGGGGGCGTCTTGCGGCGCGCCAGGGCGAGCATCTTCTCCGCGAGGTCGGCGCCGACGACCTCGGTCTGCGGGAAGCGGCGCGCGATTGCAAAGGCTCCTTCGCCGGTGCCGGTGCCGAGGTCAAGCGCACGCCTGGGCGAGTCAACCTGCTCGAGGGCGCGCTCGAAGGCGGCGAGATGGTTCGGGTTTCGGCCGATGTCCCACCTGGGCGCGATCTGGTCGAACTGGAGCCGGATCAGCCGGCGGAAGAGCGGCCACAGCGCAGGGCGGCGCACGACGACGTCGGTCGCGAAGCGGGCAAAGCGCCGGCCGAGCCGCTCGATCACGTCCGCAGCCTGATTCGAACTTCCTGCCCCGGCATCGTCCCGAACATCTCGGCCGCGTTGCCGCCTGAAATGGCGAGGGCGATGTTCCGGTACGAGTCCTCGTACAGGATGATGTCGCCCCCGCGTGCGTCGGCGAACGTCCGCCCCACCACCGCGTAGTAGCGGTCGAACCCGAGCTCGACTTCCACCTGCATTCCCGGCGTCACCTCCGCCTGCTGGAGATGCTCGCGGGCGAGGTTCAGCTGGACGTTGCCGAACCGGTCGATGTAGAGCACGGTCGAGCGAATCCGGTTCTCCCCGACCTCCGGCTGGGGCACGTCGATTCGGGCCAGTGCCTCGGGATCGATCGGCGGGCCGAGGTCCGCGAGCTCGACCCCGAGCGTGAGGTGCGCCGCGGCGGGGGCGAAGAGGTCGCGACCGTGAAACGTTCGCGAGACGCTGTCGAGCGCGTAGTCCGGGTTGGTCAGCTCGTGGGCCTCGGCGATGCCGCCGAGACGTTCCGCCGCCGGGCAGAGCAAGCCGTTGTCCGGGCCGACAAAGAGGCGCCCGTCGCCGCTGCGGAGCGCGAGCGCGCGTCGCTGGCCGCCAACGCCTGGATCGACGACCGCCAGGTGAACGCCGTCGGGCATGTACGGGACCGTGTTCGCGAGTACGAGCGCGCCCTGGAGCACATGCTGCGGCGGGATGCCGTGGGTGATGTCGATGATCTCCACCTCGGGCGCGATCCGCTTGATCACCCCGTGGCACGTTCCGACGAAGTCGTCCTGGAGACCGAAGTCGCTCAGGAAGGTGATGAACACCGGCGGAGCGTAGCGACTGCGTTCCGAAGCGCCTCGACGAGACCGTCGAGGTCGTGGCGAGCGGCCTCGGCGACAACCGTGACTCCCGCTTTCCCGGCAGCCCGGGTGGTCTCGGGGCCGATCGAGACGGCTGGGAGCTTCGTGTCGAGCCCGCCCCACACGCGCGCCGCCGAGGGCGAGGCGAGGACGACGAGATCGCCGTCGGGTGGTGCCCCGGGCGGGGTCGGGACCGTCCGGTACAGCGGCGCGAAGTCGGCGTCGAGCTGGTCGGCCAGAAGCCGGCGCGCGCCCTCGGCGGCGGCGAAGAGCACACGGCCAGGAGGCTGCGGGAGCTCGGCCAGGAGCCCCTCCTGAGTGGAGTCTCTCGGCACGAGGTCGGTGTCGATCCCACGCTCGGCGAGAGCGGCCGCCGTCCCGGGCCCGATCGCCGCGACGCGGCGGAGCTTGCCGCGGAGGCGCCTCGCCAACTCGCGGGCGCCGTTCGTGCTCGTCACGACCACCCAGTCGTAGGCGCCGACGTCGATCGGCTCGTCTCCGAGAGGCTCGATTCGGATCAAGGGACAGAGAACCGGCTCGTGGCCGAGCTCGGAAATCCGCTGCGCGAGCGGCCCGGCCTGATCGCTCGGCCGGGTGACGATCACCCTGAGAGTGGGTCCCATCCCTAACCCCCACCCACCCGGGGATGGCTCGAGGCTAGCGCATCTCGCCATACGCATCTGTGGAGGATTTGTGCCAATTCAGGCGGCGACGAAGGCGCTCAACTCCCGCGCGAGCGCAGCCGGATCGTCGCCGGTTCTGCGCTCGATCCAGGCTCCGTCCTCGTCGGCGATCACGGCCGTCAGCGTCTCGCCGTCGTGATGTGCGGCAACGGGCGCGAGGCAGCCGCCGCCGATCGCGAAGACGCAGGCGCGCTCCGCCTCGACACGGCGCCGCGTCTCGGGATCGTCCGCGTCGCCGACGAGATGCTCCTCCCCTCGTCTGACCTGGACGGCGAGCGCTCCCTGGCCGGCCTCCGGAACCATCTCCTCGATCTCGAAGCGGTGACCGATCTCCTGCGCGAGCCCCAGGCGATCGAGCCCGCAGGCCGCGAGCACAACAGCGTCGAGTCCCCGCTCGCCGCGCTTGCGCAGGCGAGTGTCGATGTTTCCGCGCAGCGGCTCGATCCGAAGCTCGGGCTCGAGGGTGAGCAGTTGGGCGCGCCGGCGAACCGACGCCGTCCCGATCCGCATCCCAGGGCGAAGCTCCGGAGCGCCGCATAACGCGTCGCGCGGATCCTCGCGGGGCAGATAGGCGCCGACGACCAGCCCCTCGGTATCCGTCGAGGTCATGTCCTTGGCCGAATGCACGGCGACGTCGATCCGGTTGGCCAGCAAGGCCTCCTCGATCTCCTTGACGAACACGCCCCGCTCGCCGATTTGCCCGAACGGCTTCGAGCGGTCGCGGTCGCCGACCGTCGTGATCGGGACGAGTGCGATCTCGACCCCCGGCCGCCGGAGGCGCTCGGCGCCGCGCTCGGCCTGAGTCAGCGCCAGCCGCGAGCCACGGGACCCGACGCGGAGGACCAACTAGCCAACCCCCACCTTCACGCGGTCCGGTTCACGTGCCCGCCGCTCCCTCAGCCGCTCGGTCAGCTCCGTCACCTCGCGCTCGAGCCGCGCGAGCTTCGCGGCCATGATCACGACGTAGACCAGCACCACGGCGAACACGACCAGATATGCGGCCGTGACGTATTTCTCCGCCGTCGTCATTCGCTGACGTGGCCTCGCCGGCCGTGGGGCCGGTTGGTCGGCGCGCGAAAAGCGAGCCAGGCAAGGACGCGGGGAGCGTTCGTCATCCTGGGAGCCGTAGGTTGCGACCGAGGAGGAAGCATGGCGAAGCTTTGCAGCCGCCCGACACCGGTTTCCACGGTCGGTGAGGTCACGCCAACAGCTCCCGGAGCTCGCGCAGGCGTGCGTCGAGGCGCTTCCCGGTCAGCTCGATCCGATAGAGCGCCCCTGCGAGCGCGAGTATCGCCGCCCAGGAGACGCAGAAGGTGAAGAACATCGAGGCCGACATCTGCGGTCCTCGGGACGTGAAGACGACGGGGTGCACGAGTTCCTCGGCAAGTCGGATCGCGAGGAAGCTGATCGGGATCAGCACGACGCCGAACAGTGCGTAGACGGCGGAGAGATTCGCGCGCGCCGGACCCGGGTCGACCGAGAAGCGCAGCATGAAATAGGCGCAGTAGAAGAGGAAGAGCACCAGGAAGAGCACCAGCTGCCGCTCGCTCCACACCCACCAGTGCCCCCAGGAGATGCGCGCCCAGATCGAACCCGTCAGCAACGTGAGCGCGCCGAAGATCACGCCCTGGTGGATCGCGACATAGCTCTCGAGATCCGCTCCCGCGGGGCGTTTCCAGAGATGCAGGAACGCCTTCCAGGCGCCCCATCCGAAGCACGCGTAAGAGGTCAGCGCGATCGGCACGTGGAAGTAGAAGATGCGCTGCGAGAAGCCCTGGTCGGCGTCGGTCGGGACGTAATAGAAGACGAGCGCGACCGCCGCGGTCACCAGCAAGGCGGCCGCCGCGGCGAGCGCCGTCGTCGGGTTTCGCCGGAGCGCCGTCACGAGAAGTCCCTGCATGATCGCAGAAGGTCTGACCCCGGCTAGACTCGAACCGTGAGCCGCAAGGCCAGTCCGGTGCGCCTCGTGATCGCGCTCTCCGTCGCGGCCGCGCTGGCGGTTTTCCTGCTCTACACGAGCTTCGCGGGCGGCGCGACGCCGGCCTTGAAGCCGAGCCAGCTTGCAGGTCACTCCGGCAGCGTCCTGCTGGCCGGCCGGGTAGTCGGTCCATTGCGCGGCGACGCCCATGTCGGCGGGCTCCGCTTCAAGCTGCGCGACGTGGACGGCAGGGCAACGGTTCCCGTCGTCTACACCGGCACGGTCCCCGACCTCTTTCGCGCCGGCCGGCACGTCTACCTCAAGGGTCACCTCCGCAACGGCACGTTCGTCGGCGAGAAGAACTCCCTCGTGACGAAGTGCCCGTCGAAGTACACGCCGGAGCGCTAGTGCCGCCTCAGGTGATGCGCCCCCGTTTCCGGCGCGCGAAAAGCGAGCCAGGAAAGGACGCAGGGAGCCCGCGTACTGAATCAGGTACGTGGGCGACCGAGGACGCAGCCTGGCGACGCTTTGCAGCCGCCGGAGACGATGGCGCGCATTGCGTGAGGGGGCACTAAATGCAAGACCTTGGTCGCGCCGCGCTAGTCGTCGCGCTCGGACTTGTCCTCTATGCGGCGATCGCCGGCGGCTACGCGGCGCTGCGCAGGCGCCGGAGGCTGCACGAATCCGCGCGTAGCGCCTTCTTCGCTGCCTTCGCCGCGACCGCTGTGGCGGCGCTCGTCCTGCTGAACGCCTTTCGCGAGCGCGATTTCTCGTTCACGTACGTCGCCGACCACGCGAGCCGCAAGCTGCCGTTTCCCTACATCTACTCCGCCTTCTGGGGCGGCCAGGAAGGATCCCTGCTGCTCTGGCTGCTTGTGCTGACCGCGGTCGGCTCAGCGGCGTTGGCCTTCAACGGCAAGCTGACCCGCGACGTCCTGCCCTGGGTGACGCCTGTCCTCGGCGGGGTCGCGGCGTTCTTCGCCTTCCTGCTCGTCTTCGTCGCCAGCCCGTTCGCGACGCAGACCGCTCCCGCCGACGGGGTCGGCCTCGTGCCGAGCCTCCAGAACCCGTACATGATGATCCACCCGCCCCTCCTCTATCTCGGCTACGTGGGGCTGACGATCCCCTTCGCGTTCGCGGCCGCCGCGCTGCTCTCCGGTCGAGCGGACGAGCGCTGGATCGTCGCCACGCGCCGCTGGACACTCGCGGCGTGGACGTTCCTCGGGATCGGCATCCTGCTCGGGGCGAAGTGGGCCTACGAGGAGGTCGGCTGGGGCGGCTACTACGCCTGGGATCCGGTGGAGAACGCGGCGCTGATGCCGTGGCTCGCCTCCACGGCGTTCCTGCACTCGGTGATGGTGCAGGAGAAGAAGAACATGCTCCGCGTCTGGAACGTCGTGCTCGTCAGCGGCGCGTTCTGCCTGTCCATCTTCGGCACTTTCCTGACGCGCAGCGGCGTGCTCAACTCGATCCACAGCTTCACGGAGTCATCGATCGGCCCGTGGTTCCTCGGCTTCATCTGCGCGATCGCCGCCTTCAGCGTGGTGTTGATTGCGCGGCGCCTGCCCCTTCTGCGCGCGCGCACGCGGTTGGAATCCCTTGCCTCGCGCGAGGCGGCTTTCCTCTACAACAACCTGCTCCTGGTCGCTCTGACGCTGACCGTCCTCTGGGGTGTCGCCTTCCCGATCGTCTCCGAGGCGGTACGTGGTACGGCGGTCACGGTCGGCCCGCCGTACTTCAACTTCTTCCTGCGCGTCTTCGGGCTGCCGCTGCTTCTGCTGATGGGAATCGGACCGCTCGTGGCGTGGCGGCGGACCTCCTTGAGCCGGCTGCGCGCGATCGTCGTCTGGCCCGCCGTGTTCTCCGCCGGTGTCGGCGCGGCTCTGCTTGCCGCCGGAGCCGGGTCCAGCATTCCGGGCCTGCTCGCATACACGTTCTCGGCCTTCGTCTTCGCGGCGATCACGCTCGAGTTCGTGCAGGGGACACGTGCCCGCAAGGCGCTCGAGATCGGAAGTTGGTGGAGCGCGTTCTCGGAGCTCGTGGCCCGCAACCGCCGCCGCTACGGGGGTTACGTGGTGCATGCAGCCATCGTTCTGCTCGCGATCGGCATCGCCGGAAGCGCCTACGGCGCGACGAAGGCGGAGCGTCTGCATCCCGGGGACTCCCTCTCGATCCGCGGCTACGACCTGATGTATCTCGGTGCCGTCCAGCGCCAGCGTGGAAACCATGTCGAGATCAGGGCACAGCTCGCGGTCTCGCGCCGCGGCAAAGATCTCGGCACGTTCATGGCCGGCAAGAACAGCTATCCGGCTGAGCAGCAGGTCTCGAACGAGGTGGCGATCCGCTCCGACTGGCTCCGCGCCGAGGACCTGTTCATCATCGGCGACCAGTTCAACAAGGACGGCTCGGTCGACCTCAAGGTGGTGGTCAACCCACTCGTCAACCTGATCTGGGTCGCCGGAGCGGTGTTCCTTCTGGGCTCGCTGATCGCGATGTGGCCGGACGCGCGAGAACAGAGACGCCTCGCGGCGCGCGCCGCGTTCGCTACTCCGTGACGACGTACTCGAACGACGCCCAGGCGACGAGCGCGAACACCGCGTCGTAGAGCGCGAGGAAGCCGAGGTACTTCCCGCTCGAGTCGGCGACGCTTGCTCCGACCCCGCCGACGACCACCGGGATCGCCAGCGGCAGGAAGAGCAGGGGCAGCAGGAGCTCGCGCGCCCGCCCGGCTGCCGCCATCGCAGCCAGCAGCGTTCCGACGGCGCAGATCCCGAGATCCGCCAGCGCGACGCCGGCGATCGTAGCCGCGTCGATCGAGGTGAAAAAGAGCGCAAAGGCGGGGAGCGCAACCAGCTCGGCCACGACGAGGAAGGCCAGCGTCGCGACCACCTTGCCCAGCCAGATCGTGCTGCGGTCGCAGGGCGCGAGCACCAGCCCGTCGAGCAGACGCTGTTCGCGCTCGGCGACGAACGCCCGGCCGAGCCCAAGCAGCGCCGTGAACAGGATCGCGACCCACAGCAGGCCGAGCGACGCGCGGCGCGACGTGTCGGTCGGCAGAGCGAAGTGAAAAACCACGAGCACCGAGACCACGAAGAGCAGCATCGCGGGGAGCGTGTCCCGGGCGCGGAGCTCCAGAACGAGATCCTTCCGCGCCAGGACGGCAGCGTCGCCCAGATAACGCCTCACCCGAGTGCCAGCTCCCGGCTCGCGAGCGGAGCGAGCCGCTCCGGCGAATGGCTGGCGACCAGGAACGTGCGGCGGTCGCGGAGCTCGGCCAGCTCGGCGTCGAGCAGCTCGGCGCCGGGCGCGTCGAGCCCGCTGAAGGGCTCGTCGAGGATGAGCAGCTCGGGTTCGTGGAGCAGCGCGCGGCACAGCGCCAGGCGCTGCAGCATCCCCCGCGAGAACGTCCCCACCCGCTCGTGCCGCGCCGGCCAGAGGCCGTAGCGCTCGAGAAGCATCCCGATCCGCTCGCGCCGCTCCGGTACGCGGTAGAGGCGGCCGTAGAGCTCGAGATTCTCGATCGCCGTCAGCTCCCGATAGACCAGCGGCTCGTGGCCGAGGTACCCCATACGCTCGCGCTCGACGTCTACCTCAAGCTCGCCGCCCGTGGGCGCGATCAACCCGGCACAGAGGCGCAGGAGGGTCGATTTCCCCGAGCCGTTCGGCCCCGTGACGAGAAGAAAGCCGTTGTGCGGAAGCTCGAGATCGAGATCGCGGAGGACGACCTTGTCCCCAAAACGGCGTTCGAGGCGGCGGGCGCGGATCATTTCGCCAGCGCCTGCTGCTCGAAGTACTCGGCCACCTCCGCCGCGGTGGGCGGGTCGAGCATCTCCGGAACGAGGTCCTCATCCGGCCCGGGATAGCCGCTGCGTCGAAACGCCTCGGCCGCGGCGCTGACGTCGTACTCGGTCCGCCGCAGCTCCACGTCCGGACCGAAGAGGGCCCAGTAGGCGCCCGGCATCCCCTCGTAGGCCATGCCTACGCTGCCCGCGTTGACCATTCGCCAGCGCCTGACGGTGCGGTCGAACTGGTGGTGCGTGTGCCCGCAGACGACGACGTCCTCGTCGACGTCCGCGAGAATCGCGGCCAGGCGCACCTCCGAGGTCACCGCGGTGATGATCTCGTTCTCGTCCCTCGGCGACCCGTGACAGAAGACGGTCGCCCCGAGGCCGTCCACGTTTACCACCTGCGTGGCCGGCAGACCTTCCAGGAAGTTCCGGGCTTCCTCGTCGAGCTGCTCCTGGAAAACCCAGTGCCGCCGCCGCTCCCAGATGTCTCCTCCCACGCCGTCCCCCTCCTCGCGATCGGCGTTCCCCCGAAGGAATAGAGCCCGGTCGCCCACCGACCTGGCGACCTCCAGCGTCTCCCTAGGCATCGGTCCGGAGACGATGTCTCCGCCGAACACGATCAGCGCGTCGTCCGGAACCTCGGCCAGCACTGCTTCGAGGGCCGGGAGATTGCCGTGGACGTCGTTGAGCGCAGCGGCCTTCACACGAGTACATCCCCCAGCACGAAGGCCATGAAGGTCAGGCTGATCACGCCGTTCATCGTGAAGAAGGCCGTGTCGAGCCGCCGGAGATCTCCCGGACGCACGAGGGAGTGTTCGTACAGGAGGAGCCCGGCAACCGCGACCACTCCGAGCCAGTACAGGACTCCGACGGCGAGTCCGGCCCCAGCGACCGCCAACAGGGCGACCGTCGCCGCGTGCAGCAGGCGTGCACCCACGAACGCGCCGCGCTCGCCGAACCGAACGGCCACGGAATGCAAACCGTGCGCCCGATCGAACTCGACGTCGAGCAGCGAGTAGAAGAGGTCGAACCCGCCAACCCAGGCCGCGACGGCGCCCCCGAGCAGCCACGCCTCCCACGGGAGCTCTCCCGTGATCGCCACCCAGGCGCCGACCGGGGCGAGCCCGTCGACGGCGCCGAGCCATCCGTGCGAGAGCCACGTCCACCGTTTCAGGTAGGGGTAGACGGCGAAGGCGGCGACGGGAATCGGCCAGAGCCACCGTACGAGCGGATCGAGCTGGTAGACCGCGAGGAGGAAGATGCCGAGCGAGGCCGCGCAGAACGCCATCGCCTGGCCGACCGAGAGCGCGCCGCTCGGGAGCTCGCGTCGCGCCGTGCGCGGGTTGCGTGCGTCGATGCCGGCGTCGATGAGGCGGTTCAGCGCCATCGCGAGCGACCGCGCCCCGACCATGGCGACGGTGATCCAGAGCAGATCGTGCGCAGAGGGGACGCCGTCGACCGCGAGCAGGGCGCCGACGTAGGCGAACGGCAGCGCGAAGACCGTGTGCTCGAACTTGACCAGCGACGCGAATCGCCGCGGGTAGGTGAGAACGTCCGTCGTCACGTCTGGCGGTGGACCGTCTCCTCGCCGGCGAGCAGCTTCAGCGCGTGGGCGAGCGCAGGGCGCAGCACGCCGAAGCCGTCGCGGCAGCCCCCTGGGGAGCCGGGGAGGTTGACTACGAGCGTGCGGTTTCGAATTCCCGCCACGCCGCGGGAAAGGAGGCCGTGCGGCGTCCTGGCGACCGAGTCTGCGCGCAGCGCCTCGGCAATTCCAGGCGCCTCCCGCTCGACCACGTCGCGCGTCGCCTCCGGTGTGACGTCGCGCGGACCGAGCCCCGTCCCGCCGGTCGTGAGTACCACCCCCGCCCCCTCGGCCAGCTCGGCGATCGCCTCGGCTACGGCGTCCCGGTCGTCCGGCACGACGCGTCGCTCCACCTCGTATCCGTCCTCCGCGAGGAGGCTCGCGAGCAGCGCCCCGCTCTCGTCCTCGCGCTCGCCCGCCGCGACGCCGTCCGAGACGGTCAGGACCGCCGCCTTCATACGGGCTCTTTTGTCTTCTCGAGCAGACGCACGTCGCTGACGGCCATCTCTTTGTCGATCGCCTTGGCCATGTCGTAGATCGTCAGCGCTGCGACCGAAGCAGCCAGCAAGGCCTCCATCTCGACGCCGGTCTGGGCCGTTGTCTCCACTGACGACACGATCTCGACCTGGCGCTCGCCGACCTCGAGCTCGACATCGATGTGCGACAGCGGAAGCGGGTGGCAGAGTGGAATCAGCTCGGCCGTGCGCTTGGCGGCCATGATTCCGGCGAGCCGGGCGGCGGCGAGAGCGTCGCCCTTGGGAAGTCCGCGAAGCCGTTGCGCCGTCTCCGCCGCCATGCGGATCGTCGCGCGAGCGGTCGCGCGACGGCGCGAGAGCGGCTTGCCGCCCACGTCGACCATACGCACCTCACCGCCCTCGTCGACGTGGGAGAGCTCTGCCATCGCTGAGTAAGCCTAGGGAACCTTTGCTCCCCAGCGGTCGACGTCGGCAAGCTGCCCTTCGATCCACTCCGCCACGTCGTGCTCGCGCACGTGCTCGCGGATCCCCTCGAGCCGACGGCGACGCTCGTCGGCCGGCATCTCGAGCGCCGCGTGGATCGCCTCGGCCTGGGCCTGGACGTCGAAGGGATTGATCGTGATCGCCCATTCGGCCAGCTCCTCATGCGCCCCCGCGTTCTCCGAGAGGAGGAGCACGCCGTTCTGCTCGTTGACGAGCGGCGCCTCCTTGGCGATGAGGTTGAGCCCGTCGTAGATCGCGTTCACGAGCAGGACGTCGAATTGCTTGTAAGCCGCGATCGCGCCGGAAAAGTCGTCCGCGACGTCGACGTTGATCGGAATCCAATCCTCTTGCTGGAAGCGGTCGTTCACGCGCCGCGATTCGCGCTGGATCGCCCCCATGTACTCGCTGTACTCCGGAATGTCCTGACGCGACGGGTCGAGGAGGGCCAGCATCCCGACGCGGCGGTGCATCTCGGGATGCTGCTCGAGGAAGATCTCGAAGACGCGGAAGCCACGGACGATGTTCTTGGACGGATCCGTCCGGTCGACGCGCAGCACGAGCTTCTCCGGCCGGTGCGCCACGATTTCCCGCTCCGCCTCGAGCACCTCGGGGCTCACGGCCAGCTCTTCGAACTCAGCCGGATCGATCGAGATCGGGTGGCAGGTGACAAGCGTCCGCTCGCCGCGGTAGCGCGCGACGTAGGCGTCGAAGTCGGACTCGGCGCCGACGAGATCGCTCGCGCAGCGCAGGAAGGCGATCCGCCAGCGGTGCGTGTGGAAGCCGACGACGTCGTTTGCCAAGAGTCCGTCGTGGATCTGGTTGCGGATCTCCATCGGCAGCACATGCCAGTAGTCGGTCTGGGGCCAGGGAATGTGGATGAAGTGCGCGAGCATGGCGTCCGGGCTCTGCTCGCGGATGAACCTCGGAGTGAGATAGAGGTGGTAGTCGTGCAGGAAGACGGTCGCATCGGGCTCGTTGTTCAGTTCGGCAACAACGGCGTCGGCGAAACCTCGGTTGACCCGCACGTACCCGTCCTCCCAAGCGTGGTGGAGGCCGAGGTCGATCGTCGGGGTGTGAGCCAGCTCCCAGAGGTAGTGCTGGAGGAACCACAGCAGCGGATTCGCGAAGACGTTGTAGAAGCGGTCGAACGCGGCCTCGTCGTGATCGACGAGGCGGAGCCGGAACGACGATCCGTCGCGGATGGTCTCCTCGAGCGCCTCGCCGCCGCTCTCCTTCGCCACCTCGCGGTCTTCGCTCGAGATTGCGCTCGCGATCCAGGTGACGTCGTGGTGCGAGACGACGCTGCGCAGCGCCGTGACGAGACCGCCCCCGCCGCGGCGTGCCACGCGCTCGCCGTTCTCACGGGCATATGAGACAGGACCGCGGTTCGAGACGACGATCAGCTTCCGGCGCCCGGCCATCGCCGTGGCACCCTACCCGGGGCCGACGCCCGAGAGACGAATCAGGTAGATCCTCGTCCTAGGAGGGCATGGCGAAACATAACGCTGTGCCGCCGGACCGCGCTGAAACGACGCGATGCTGCGTCCTCGGTCGCGTCCGCATCTCATCGATACGCACGCTCCCTGCGTCCTTGCCTCGCGCCGCCCATCGCGCCCCGGCGACGAGCGGAGTTCCGCCAAACCCTCCTAGGCTGCCGCCACCACGGCCACCTCGGCGCCGGCGGTGTCGTTGCCGAGCAGGCGGTTGAACAACACCAGCCAGTCGCGCAGAAGCCGCGGCATCAGGAAGTTCTTGCGCACGAACTCCTTGCCGCGCAATGCACGCTGCCTCGCCTCACGCGGGTCGCGCAGGATCTCGACGCAGGCTTCCGCGCATTGCGACGACGTGTCGACGAGCCAGCCGGTGACGCCGTCCTGGATCTGCGCGGGGATACCTCCGACCCGGCCGGCCACGACGGGCCGCGTCTTCCAGAGCGCCTCCGTGACGGTGAGCCCGAAGCCCTCGCGGATCGACTTCTGAAGTACGGCCGTCGAGTGGACCTGGAAGGCGTTGACCTCGACGGCCCCGATGTTGTTCAGGTTCGAGAGGATGTAGATGTCCGGGTCGCCGGCGGCGTAGGAGACGGTCTGGTTGTAGTAGTCCCAGCCCTCGGGGTCGTCGTGCGCCATCGAGCCAACCAGCGCAAGCTGGATCTCCGGGAAGCGCTGCTTGACGCCGCGGTACGCATCGATCACTCCGAGCGGGTCCTTCCACGGATCGAAGCGGGACACCTGCGTGATCAACGGCCGCTCGACGTCGATCCCGAACTGATCGACGATGTAGGCGGCATCCTCGGCCGAGAGCGCCATGTTCTTGGGGGTCAGAGGATCGATCGCGGGAGGCCAGATGTACGCCGGGGGCAGTCCTTCCGCGCGCGGTACGTACTGCGGCATGTGGAAGATCGCCGCGTCGTAGCGGCTGAGCGAGGGGAGGAGCAGCTCCAGCACGCCTGGGTTCGGCACGGAGAGGTCGATGTGACAGCGCCAGACCCAGCGCGCGGAAGAATCGGGGAAGTGCTCGATCATCAGCGCCGGCTGCGGGTCGTGGATGACGATGAAGTCGTACTCGTCCTCGAGCTCGCGCGAGTTGACGGCGTTGTAGCGGCGGTAGACCTCTTCCTGGGCCGGCGTCAGTCCCTGCGGGTTCCCCTGGAGGGCGTTGTGGATCGTCTTGGTCGCGCTGAAGAACTCCTCCGCGCCGCGGATGATCCGCCATTCCACGTCCAGGCCGGCGTCGCGCATGAGCGGGACGAGCGCGTAGTTGATCTCGGCGACGCCCCCGCCGAAGGCGGTCGCGGACAGGTGGAGCACCCGCTTGCCTTCGACCATCGCTGCCAGACGGCGGATGTCATCCATCAGGCCACGGGTGGCGATCGTGGCGTAGTCGGCGAGCGACTTCGTTCCGACGTTGACGAGTGGGAGCATGATGGGAGGCCGGCCGGAGCCAGGCCGAGGATAACGATCGGCCTAGGCGGCCAAGAACTTGACGAATCGAAGGCGCGAGCCGCCCGTCTCACCCGCACCGAACTCCACTTCGTCCGCGAGCGCGCGGATGATCGCGATCCCGAGGCCGCCCTCGTTCAGCCGGTCGCCGTCGACAAGTGCCTCGAGATGCTCCGGTGTGAAGCCGCCGCCCTCGTCGGTGACCTCGACCGCGATCCGGTCCGGCTCGAGCTGGTACACGATCTCGACGGCGCCTTCGCGACCTTCGGCGTAGGCGTGGCGAACCGAGTTCGTGCACGCCTCCGTGAGGGCCAGCTTCAAGTCGCCCAGCGTCTCCTCGTTCAACGGCCGCACGCGCGAAAGCCCGCTCAGCGCAAGTCTTCCGAGCGTGATGTACTCGGGCTTGGCGGGAATCGTTAGCCGAACCGAGCGGCCAATGTCGTTCATATCCGCGCTCATTCCCGGCAACCGCTCTGTCCTAACCGGGAGGAACGAAATCGACCCCGAGGAAGGAGGCGGGTTAGCCCGGATTCGTCGGGCGGACGCCGAGCTTGACGGAGACGGTGCGGCGCGTTCCGCCGCGGTAGATCGTGAACCTCGCCGACTGACCCGGGCTGAGCCGCTCGGTGACCACACGGACGACGTCCTCGGCGCTGGCCACGGGCTGGCCTTCGATCGCAACGATCAGGTCGCCGCCCCGCGTGAAGAGCGTGCCCAGGACACGCTCGGCGGGCTTGTGTCCGCCCCGCAGGCCCGCCTCGTCCCCAGGCGTACCGGGTTTCACCTCCGTCACCACAGCGCCCGAGCCGACCGGGTAGCCGAAGCGCCGGGCCAGCGACGGCGTCAGGTCCTCCGTCTCGATGCCCACGTACGCGTATGCGACCTTGCCGTTCGCGATCAGCTGGCGCATCGAGCGCTTCGCGGAGTCGATCGGAACGGCGAAGCCCACGCCTTCCGCATTGCCCGACTGACTGCGGATCTGCGCGTTGATGCCGATCACCCGTCCTCGCGCGTCGAACAGCGGGCCGCCCGAGTTTCCGTGGTTGATCGGTGCGTCGATCTGGATCGCGTCGACGAGGTTGTAGGCGGACGTGAGCGAGTCGATCGAGCGCTCGGTCGCGGAGACGACTCCCACGGCGAGGGAGTTCTCGTTCCCGAAGGGACTCCCGATCGCCGCGACCGGTTCCCCCACGACCACGCGCGCAGAATCGCCGAGCGGTACCGGCGCCGGGGTGTGGCTCGCCGGATCGACCTTGATCAAACCGACGTCGTCGAAGATGTCCCAGCCCACAACCTTGGCCGGAACGCGATCACGGTCCTGGAACTCGACGAAAACCTGGTCGGCGGCCCGAATCTTGTCGCCTGTGTCGCCTTCTCCCGCCGTCGTGATCACGTGCGAGTTGGTGAGGATGTAGCCGTTCTTCGAGACGATGAAGCCCGAGCCCTGGGCGGCCTCCGGCGCCTCGGCCCTCCTCGAACCGTAGACCGCGTAGATCGTCACCACGCCGGAGGCGCGACTCGCGTAGATCCGGGCCGGCCTGAAACCGCTGCCGCTCAGCGGCTTCGCGGCGGAGCCGCTGATCTTCGGCGCGTTTCGCACGGGCTCTGCGGGGCCGCCGTTCACGAACACGGTCCGGTTGGTGGTCGCATTGAGCCAGCCGGCCGCCTTTCCGACGGCCAGGACGGAAACGCCGCCGATGACGGCGGCGATCAAGCCGAATGCGGCAATCGGGCCTGGGCGCATCCCGCTCGCACTGTAGCTAGGGCGCGGTCGTGATCGCGTTTTGCCGTGAAATCACCAACTGGAGCGCAAAGACCGTTCTTCCAGGGTGGGACTCGACCTCGATCGTGCCGCCCATCACCTCGGCGAGTTCCTTGGCGATTGCCAGACCCAGCCCGCTTCCCGACGCCCTCGTCCCGTCCACACGGTAGAAGCGCTCGAACAGCTGTTGCGCGTGTTCCTGCGGAATGCCTGGTCCTTCGTCCTCGACCTCGAGGAGCGCCCGGCCGTCTTCCTCGCGTGTCCGGACGCGCACAATCGTCCCCTCGGGCGTATGCACGAGCGCATTCTCGACGAGGATGCGCGCGATCTGCACGACCCGTTCCTCGTCGCCCAGGGCCGCGACGGCGCCGTCGCGATCGACGGCCAGCGGATGGCCGCTCGCGCGCGCGACCGCCGTGAATTCGTGAACGACCGATTCGGCGAGGCGTGCGAGGTCGATCGGCTCCGGCGACACCCGCAAGCGGCCTGCATCCAGACGTGAGAGGTCGAGCAGGTCGTCGGCGAGCTTCGTCAGCCGCCGGACCTGTTCGCTCATCGTCTCCATGAACTCGCTTCTCGTCGGCTCGTCGAGGTCCTCGTCCTCGAGCAGCTCGAGGAAGCCGCCTAGCGAAAAGAGAGGCGTACGCAGCTCATGCGACGCGTTCGCCACGAACTCGCGCCGCGCGTGATCGAGCTGCGCGAGGCGCTCGCGCATGCGATCGAACGCGCGCGAGAGCTGGCCGAGCTCGTCGCGGCTCTCGTCGGCGACAGGCTCGTCGAACTTCC
Organism: Gaiellaceae bacterium; assembly: GCA_044870105.1. Classification (GTDB taxonomy): domain Bacteria; phylum Actinomycetota; class Thermoleophilia; order Gaiellales; family Gaiellaceae; genus JBKPFU01. Next base: position 27,769 of record JBIOYJ010000060.1, read on the forward strand.
CGCCCGCGATCCGGTCGGCGGCCCGCTCGAGGCGGCGGATTCGCCCCGCAAACAGCCAGGCGGCGCCGTAGCCGATCGCCAGGGCGACGACGAGCGCGATCAGCCCAGCGATCACGAGCCGCCGCTCGGCGAGGTCGACGTCGGCGAGCGCGCTCTCCAGCGAGGCGGAGATGAGGATGACTTCGCCTGTCGCCGGCACCTGGGCTGCCGCCTCGGCAAAACGCTCGCCCCCATGTGTAACCGTGCCGCTCTCGGTCCTTCCCGAACGGTACGACTTACTCGCAATCGGATCGGCGTCGAAGCCCTTGGATCTCACTCCCTGGCGCGAATCCGCAAACACGCTGAACGTCGGCGGTGAGTCGGACAACGGCTCGAGCATGAGCACGCGGGCGTCGGTGCTCGCCGCCGCGTTGTCCACGAAGTCGGTGAGGTCGAAGGGGTGCTTCGCCGATTCCTTGGCGACGTTCGGCGCTGCCCGGCTCAGCTGCGAGATCTTGGCGTCGACGAGCCGATCCTTGAGTGACGGGATGACGACGACGTAGACGATCCCGAGCGCGATCACGACGACGAGGAACAGCGCCATCGAGAGGCGCGCACCCACCGTATGAAGCGGCTTGACGCTCATCGGTCGCGGAAGCGGTAGCCGACGCCGCGGACGGTGAAGATGTATTCGGGGGTCCGGGGATCCTGCTCGAGCTTCTCCCGCAGGTGGCGGACGTGGACGTCGATCGTTCGCGGCTCGCGGTAGTCGGAGTCGCCCCACAACGCGCGCAAGAGCATCTCTCGCGTGTAGACGCGCCCGGGATTCGCGGCCAGCGTCCTCAGGAGCTCGAATTCCACGTACGTGAGCTGCACCGGGCTTCCGCGGACCTCGACCGACCGGCGGCTGGGATCGATTCGCAGGCCGTCGACGTCGATCGTCTCCGCCTCCCGCGACGCGGCCGGCGGCGCCGCGGCGCGGCGCAGCAGCGCTCGCACGCGGCTTCTGAACTCCCGAATCGAGAACGGCTTGGTGATGTAGTCGTCGGCGCCGAGCTCGAGTCCGACCACCTTGTCCAGCTCGTCATCGCGGGCCGTCAGCATGATGATCGGAACGTTGCTCTGGGCTCGGAGCCGCTTGCAGACCTCGAGCCCGTCGAGCTTCGGAAGCATAAGGTCGAGCACGACGAGATCGACCGGCTGGCGCTGGAAGCGATCGAGCGCCTCCTCGCCGTCTCGGGCTTGGAGCACGCGAAAGCCGTCCCGTTCGAGCGGGTAGGCGAGGAGCCTTTGCACAGAGTCCTCGTCGTCGACGAGGAGAATGGTCGAGGAGTCGGGCATAGAACGAGAACGAAAGGCCCGCCGGAGCTTCTCCCTACTATAGCCGCGGTATGGCGGCATCCCCGCCCCCACCTCCGCGGGCGCGTCCTGGCTCGATCGAGCGCCCCGTCAACGCCCGTCTGTACCGCGGTACGTGGCTGCTCGTCGGGATTCCGCTTCTCGTCGCCGCCTTCAGCGTCGCCAAGCCGGAAGCGCTCCGCCCGGCCGAGCCGAGGCTGCCGCCGGGCTTCGACAAGACGACGGCGCTCGGCTTCGCCCGCGACCTCTCAAGGCTTTTCCCAGGCCGCTTTCCGGGTTCTTCCGGCGCGGAGGGGGCGGCGGACTGGATCGAGAGCCAGTTCGCGTCGTACGGCTTCCGCGTCCGGCACGACCGCTTCACCGCGACGATTCCCGGCCACGGACGGGTCCGCCTGGACAACCTGATCGCGCTCGTCCCGGGACGCTCGCCGGAGGCGCTGGTCGTGCTGGCGCATCGCGACGACGCCGGCACCGGGCCGGGGGCGAACGACAACGCGTCGGGCGTCGCCGCTCTGCTCGAGCTCGCGCGCTCGTACGCGACCACGACGGCGATCGGAGGCGCTGCGCGAGCGCCGCTCCCCGCCCACACGATCCTCCTCGTCGCGACCGACGGCGGCGCATTCGGCGGATTGGGCGCCGAGCGGTTCGCGCGGACGTACCGCGGCCGCGTCGTCGCCGTCATCAGCCTGGACTCGGTGGCCGGACCTGGCAGGCCGCGCCTCGTGATCACGGGAAACGCGCCGCGCTCGCCCGCCGCCGCTCTGGTCGAGACGGCCGCAGCCCGCATCGCAGAACAGACGGGCGCGCAGCCCGCCAGGACGAGCGCGCTCGGCCAGCTGATCGACCTCGGTTTCCCGTTCAGCCTCTACGAGCAAGCGCCCCTCGTCGCCCGTGGCTTTCCCGCGATCACGCTGACCACCGTCGGAGCTCGCCCGCCCCCGGCCTTCTCGGATTCCCCGGCGCGGCTGAACGGGCGCCACCTGGTCCAGATCGGCCGCGCGACGCAGGAGATCCTTCGTTCCCTCGATCCCGGCGTCGAGCTCGCGCAGGGCACAACCACCTACCTCTACTTCGGGCCGCGGATCATCCGCGGGTGGGCGATTCAGCTCGTCCTGATCGCGATGCTCCTGCCGGCCCTGATCACGGTCGTCGACCTGTTCGCCCGCTGCCGCCGGCGGCGCGTCCCGCTGGCTCCCGGGCTACGCAGTTACCGCAGCCGGCTCGCTTTCTGGCTCTGGGTGGGCCTCGTCTTCGGTCTCTTCTCACTGCTCGGCGTCTGGCCCAACGGGGCGGATTTGCCGCTCTCCCCTGAGACGCGAGCCGCGGGCCACTGGCCGGCGCTCGGCCTGCTCGGGGTGGCCGTGCTTGCGGGGCTCGGTTGGCTGGTCGCGCGCGATCGGCTCGTCCCGCGACGGCCCGTCGCGGCGGCAGAGACGCTCGCAGGCTATACGGCCGCGCTGCTGGCGCTCGGTGTCATCGCCGTCGTGGTCCTCGCGATGAACCCGTTCGCGCTCATCTTCATCCTGCCGTCGCTGCATGCGTGGCTGTGGATGCCGCAGGTGCGAGCGCGCCCGTTGTGGGCTCGCTGGGTTGCCCTCGCGCTCGGCTTCCTCGGGCCGCTGCTCCTGCTGGGGTCGTTCGCTCTCCGCTACCACCTCGGCTTCGACGCGCCGTGGTACCTGACCGAGTTGGTCGCGGTCGGCTACGTCGGCTGGGGGCCGGTGATCGCATCGCTCGCCTGGATCGCGGTCGCGGCGCAGCTCGCGGCGCTCAGCACGGGACGCTACGCCCCTTATCCGACAGCGCAAGAGCGTCCGCGTTTTGGGCCGATTCGATCGGTCATCCGTCACTTCGCGCGCGGGCTGCGCGCGAGGAGACGGGCGGTCGAGGCCGAACGGCACGCCTCAGAGGGCTGAATGTCGATACTCGCTCGCCGCCTCGGGACGCTCCTGATCGTCCTCGGCCTCGCCACCGCCGCGTGGGTCGGGGTCGTGTGGCGATGGCAGGACCCGTTCACCGCCCTCTACACCACATGGAAACAGGATGGCCTCGAGGACGCGTATGCGAAGAGGGTCGACCGCTTCGGCAGGCTGCGCATTGCGAAAGGCGCCTCCCTCGTCGCCGTCCGTCGGGAACTCGCGGTCGAAGCGGCGCGCTATCGGCGCCGGAGCAGCCGAGGCGATGCGATCGCTCGCCTCAGGATCGCTCGCCTGGACGTGAACATGATCGTGGTCGAGGGGACCGACCATACCTCGCTGAAGAGCGGCCTCGGGCGGGATGTCCGCACGTACATGCCGGGCGAGGGGCAACTGGTCTACATCGCCGGACACCGCACGGCGTACGGAGCGCCGTTCGCGCGCATCGACCGGCTGCGTCGTGGCGACGTAATCACGCTCGAGATGCCTTACGCCGTCTTTCGCTACGCGGTGACCGGTCACGCGATCGTCTCGAGACGCGATCGCAGTCGTCTGCGCTCGCGCGGGTTCGAGACGCTGACACTGGCGGGCGGCCACCCGCGCTTCTTCCCCTCGCATCGCTACCTCGTCTTTGCGCGTCCGCTGAGCGTCAGCCCGCGCGGCGGGGCGACCTATCGCCCGGCGTAGTTCTACGAACCGAGATCCAGGTAACGGACCGGCGACCCGGCCGCGAGCTCGCCCTCCCCGCGCGGGACGAGCAACAGCGAGTCGGCCGTCGCCGCCCGCGCGATCATGTGCGACTCCTGGCCGGCGAGGGGAGCGACCACCATCGCCTCGTCCCTGGCCTCCGCCCGCGAGCGCAACAGCTCGTCTCGTTCCGGGTTTCGCCGCACGGCACGGCCGAGCACCCCCGCCGCGAAGCGCGGCAGAGGATCGCTCATCCGTTGCAGCGCGAGCAGCGCTGGACGCACGAACAGATGGAAGCCGACGAGCACGGAGACCGGGTTTCCGGGCAGGCCGAACACGAGCGTCCGTCCCCGCACGCCGAAGGACAGCGGCTTGCCCGGCTTGACGGCCACCCGCCAGAAGACCTCCTCGACACCCAGCTCGGCCTCGACCCGACGCACGAGGTCGTGGGGTCCGACGGAGACTCCGCCCGACGTCACGACGACGTCCGCCTCGAGCGCCTGCTCGAGCGCATGGCGATGTGAGGCTTCGTCGTCGGCCGCGGCAGCGAGCCTGTCGACGATAGCGCCGGCGCCGGCCAACTGGGCGCTCAGGATCAGCCCGTTGGCTTCGTAGATCTCGCCGGGCCCCAGCCGTTCGCCCGGAGCCCGAAGCTCGGTTCCGGTGGCGAGAACGGCGGCGCGCGGCGCGCGGGTACACACCACCTGGGCCACGCCGGCCGCCGCCAGTGCGCCGAGCTGCGCCGGGCCGAGCCGAGTGCCGGCTTCGACGACGGTGTCGCCGGCGCGAAGATCGCCCCCCGCAGGGCGGATATTTGCTCCGTTGGCAACGGAGCTCTCGATAGTGACCGAGTTGTCACGCTCGACAACATACTCCACGGGGATGACGGCATCGGCACTGTCGGGAACGACGCCCCCCGTCGCGATCCCCATCGCCTCTCCGGCCTCGAGCGGGCGAGAGGCCGGCCTGCCGGCCGCGATGCGGAAGACAACCGGAAGGTCCCCGGGCGTGTCTTCGGAGCGGACGGCAAAACCGTCCATCGCCGAGCTCGGAAACGGGGGCAAGTCGATCGCCGACCTCGCCGTTTCGGCCAGGACACGCCCGGCCGCATCCTCGATTGGCACCGGCTCGGTGTCGAGCGGCTGGACGCGCGAGAGGATCCGCTGCTGCGCCTCTTCGAACGTCGGAAGCTGAGCCACCGCCACATAAGCTACCGCCGTGGCCCGGCACGTCATTGGCGGACGCTACCGCCTGGACGAGCAGCTCGGCCTCGGGGGGATGGCCGAGGTCTGGGCAGGCCACGATCTGGAGCTCGACCGACGCGTTGCGGTGAAGCTTCTCGGGCCGGAGGCCGATCCGGCCCGGTTCGAGCGGGAGGCCCACGCCGTGGCCTCGCTCGGACATCCGAACGTCTGCCGGCTCTTCGACTACGGGAGCACGGAAGACGGGCGGCCGTACATGGTGCTCGAGTATCTCCCGGGCGGCTCGCTCGAGGAGCGGTTGCGGCCGGGCACGCCGCTTCCCGACGACGAGACGGCGCGGCTCGCGCTGGAGATCGCGGCCGGCCTCGCGCACGCCCACGAGCGACACGTCGTGCATCGCGACCTCAAGCCTTCGAACGTCCTGTTCGGCGCCGGGGGCGAGGCCAAGATCTCCGACTTCGGAATCGCGACGCTCGGCGGGGCCGGCACGCTCACGGAAACCGGCACGCTGCTCGGAACGGCTGCCTATATCTCGCCTGAGCAGGCCGGCGGGGAGCCTGCCGTTCCCGCCAGCGACGTCTACTCCTTCGGGGTCATTCTTTTCCGACTGCTCACCGGTCGCTTGCCGTTCGAAGCGGACACGCCCCTCGAGCTGGCCGCGAAGCATCTCCGCGAGCCTCCACCGGCGGTGCACGACTTGCGCCCGGACGCGCCGGCAAGCCTTGCGGGTCTGGTCGAAGCGGCCCTCGCCAAGCACCCGGCCGATCGTCCGGCCGGCGGTGTGGCTCTCGCCGAGGCGCTCGGCGTTGCCGGCCTATCCACGGCGATCACCGGGCCGGCCGAGGCGATCACACGCGTGATGCCACGCGCACTTCCCGCTCGCCTCCGCCGGTTGCCGACCGCGGCACTCATCGCCGTCCCCGCCGTTCTGCTCGCCGTCGCCGGAGCGGGACTCGCGGTGCTCGCGACAAGAGGCGGATCGGGTGGGTCGCCGCCGCCGACTCGGGCGGGCCACACGAAGACAGGGCAGGCGACCAGCACGGGCGGAGTCCTCGGACCGACCAGATCGACGACGAGTGCGACGACCCGCGGCACCACCCGAGCCGAGCCGACGACGACCCCTCCTTCTCCACCGCCCCCGCCTCCGCCTCCGCCACCGCCGGCAACTCTGCCGACGCTGCCGACGACGGCGGCGACGCTGCCGACGACGACCGCGATCCCCACCACGATCCCGACGGGACCGTGAAGATAGTCGCGTGATCTCCGTCGTCGTGCCGGTGCACAACGAGGAGCGAACGCTCGCCCTGCTCTTCGAAGAGTTGCAGGCGGCGCTCGACCCGCTCGACGGAGCCTGGGAGGCCGTCTTCGTCGACGACGGATCGACGGATGGCTCATTCGGAGCGCTCACGCGGCTGCACGCCGCACACGAGCAGGCGCGCGTCGTCCGTCTGCGGCGTAACTTCGGCAAGGCCGCGGCGCTCGCCGCCGGGTTCGCGCAGGCCGAGGGCGACGTCGTCGTGACGATCGACGCGGATCTCCAGGACGATCCTGCCGAGATCCCCCGCCTGCTGGCCAAGCTCGACGAGGGCTTCGATCTCGTCTCCGGCTGGAAGAAACGCCGGCGCGACCGCTGGACCCGGCGCCTGCTCTCCCGGATCTTCAACTGGGCGACGAGCCGTGTGTCGGGCTTGCGCCTCCACGACATGAACTGCGGGCTCAAGGCGTACCGAGCGGAAGTCGTACGAGGGCTCAAGCTCTACGGCGAGTTGCACCGCTTCATTCCCGTGCTCGCTCACTACCGCGGCTACCGCGTCGCGGAGCTGCCCGTGCACCATCGGCCGCGGAGCGCCGGCCGCTCCCGCTACGGAGTCGAGCGCTACCTGCGCGGCTTCCTCGACCTCTTGACCGTCTCGTTCCTGGGGCGCTACCGGCACCGGCCGCTGCACCTGTTCGGGGGGCTCGGACTGATCCTGGGCTTCGCCGGGCTCGCGGTGCTCGTCTACCTGACCGTGCTCAAGATCGGTGGCGAGGCAATCGGGCACCGGCCGCTGCTCGTCCTCGGAGTGCTGCTCGTCGTCGTCGGCTTGCAGTTCTTCTCGCTCGGGCTGATCGGCGAGATGCTGACCACGTACCACGAGGAGCGCTTCGGCGAGCGCGAGCGCGCCGAGATGCACATCGAAGAGATCCTCTCGTAATCCGCGTCCTCTACTTCGGAACGTACGAGCGCGACTATCCGCGCAACGCGCAGGTGATCTCGTGCCTGCGGCGTGCGGGAGTCGAGGTGATCGAGCGGCACGTCTCGGTGTGGGAGGGCCGGCGTCACAAATGGAGAGCCGGCGCGGGGACGGCCGTCCGCCTGGCGCTGGCGGAAGCCCGCCTGCTGCGGCGGGTGCGGGCGAGCTTCGACGCTGTCGTCGTCGGCTATCCCGGGCACCTCGACCTCGCGGCCGCGCGTCGGGTCGCAGGCGGGCGGCCGGTCGTGTTCAACCCGCTCGTCACGCTGACCGACACACTCGTCGAGGACCGGGCGCGGTTCGGAGCCAGGTCGATTGCCGGCCGTACGCTTCGGGCCCTCGACCGCCGCGCCCTTCGCGGTGCCGACCTCGTCGTCGCCGACACGCGCCAGAACGCGCGCTATCTCGCCGAGCTCGCCGATCTTCCGCCCGAGCGGCTCGCGGTCTGCTTCGTCGGAGCCGAGGAGCGGATCTTCACGCCGGGATGGTCGCCGGCCGAGCCCTTCACGGCGCTCTTCTACGGGAAGCTGATCCCACTGCAGGGCGTGGAGATCGTGGTCGAGGCGGCGCGGCTCGAGCCGGAGCTCCGGTTCCGCGTGATCGGCAGCGGGCAGCTCGAGCGCGTGCTCGACGGCCGGCCGCCCAACCTCGAATGGGTGCGGTGGGTGGACTACGAACGGTTGCCGAACGAGCTCCACAGCGCCGGCTGCGCGCTCGGGATCTTCGGCACGACGGCCAAGGCGCAGCGCGTGATCCCGAACAAGGCGTTTCAGGCCCTCGCGTGCGGCGTTCCGCTCGTGACTGCGGACACGCCTGCTGCGCGCGAGCTGGCCGGGGACGGCGCGGTGCTCGTTCCGCCCGGGAACGCCCACGCCCTCGCGGAGGCAATCCGACGACTCGCCGACGACCCCGCGTTCGCCGCGCGCATCGCGCAGGGGGGCCGCGCCGCCTACGAGCGCCATGCGAGCGAGGAGGTGCTCGGCCGGAGATGGCGCGCGCTGCTCGAAGGTTTGACGCGATGACGCACGAGTGGGGAACGGCGCCCGACTTCGTCGGGCCGCGGCACGAGCTTCGCGAGCGGCTGCTGCTCGATCTCCTCCTCTCGGCCAGGCCCGGGCCGAAGGTCGTCAACGCCGGTGCGGGGCAAGGCACGTTCTCGCGGCGGTTGCTCGAGCGCGGTTTCGAGGTGACGAGCGTGGACGCTTCGGAAGCCGCGGTCGCCGTTCTTCGGGAACGCGTGGGCGGCCTGGTCGCACAGGCCGACGTCACAGCCCTGCCGTTCGAAGACGACACGTTCGACACGGTCGTGCTCGGCGAGGTGCTCGAGCACGTCGAGGACGACGTGGCGGCTCTGCGCGAGGCGAGCCGCGTGCTGCGCTCCGGGGGCATCATCGCCGCCTCCGTGCCCGCGAACCCCGACCGGTTCGGGCCCAGCGACCGCTGGGCGGGGCACCTGAGGCGGTACACCCGTGCAGCGCTGCTCGCCGCGGCGGATGCGGCCGGTCTGCATATCGAACGCTGCGTCGCGTGGGGGTTTCCGTTCTCCGCCCTCTACCATCGCCACGTCTATGAGCCGCACGTCGACCGCCACGGAGCGACGCAGCCGAAGGCGTGGCAGCGGCCGGCCGTCGCGCTCCTTCGGCTCCTTCTCCAGATCGACCGGCTCTTTGTCGGCGTCGAGCGCGGCGCGCTGGGCTACCTCCTGCTGGCGCGCCGCACGTAGCCCACGAGGGCTGCTCTTCGCGGCCGTCGTCGCCTATGCAGCCGGCTTCGGCGCGTTCGCGATTCTTCGTCACCTCGCCTACAACACGGGCCGCTACGACCTCGGAAACATGGTGCAGGCCGTCTGGGCGACGGCCCACGGGCACCTGCTCCAGGTGACGAGCGGCGGGGGCGAGCAGTTCACGCGCCTCGGCTCGCACTTCGACCCGATCCTGGTCGCCTTCGTGCCGCTGTGGTGGGTGTGGCCGAGCCCGGAGATGCTGCTCGTGGCCCAGGCGCTCGCGATCGCGCTCGGTGCTCTTCCGGTCTACTGGCTCGCCCGCAAGCACCTCGACTCCGACCGCGCAGGCGTCGCGGTGGCGCTCGCCTACCTGCTCTATCCGCCCGTCGAGTGGCTGACGATCGACGAGTTCCATCCCGTCGCCCTCGCCTGCCCCTTGCTGCTGTTCGCGTTCTGGTACCTGGACGAGGACCGCCTGATCGGGTTCGCCGTCTTCGCGGGCATCGCCTGTCTGACCAAGGAGGAGGTCCCGCTCGTCGTGGCGGGTTTCGGGCTCTGGTACGCGCTCTCGCGACGGCGGTGGGTCGTCGGCGGCGTGATCACCGCCGCCGGCGCGGGCATCGCCGCCATCGCCGCAGGCTTCGTCATCCCACACCTCAGCCCAACCGGCGAGTCCCGCTTCAACGCACGCTACGGCGAGGTCGGCGGCTCGGCCGGCGGGATCTTGAAGACCGCCGTCACGCATCCCCTCCGGCTTCTGGAGGCGGCCTTCAGCTGGCGCGACCTCCGCTATCTCGCCGACCTGATCCTGCCGCTCGCCGCGCTGTCAGTCCTCGCCCCACTGGTGCTCGTCGCGCTCGTTCCGGAGCTCGTCCTCAACCTCCTTTCGGAGGTCTCGACCCAGACCTCGATTCACTACCACTACACGGCCGGCGAGATCCCGCCCCTCGTCGCGGCGGCCGTTCTCGGGGCCGGAGCGGTGGCACGGAGGCGCCCGCGGCTCGCCGGGACCCTGGCCGGCGCCTTGGTCGTCGCCGCCTTGGCGGCGAACTACGCGCGCGGCCCTCTTCCGCTCTGGCGCGAGTTTCCCGGCACGAGCCCAGTCAAATCCGACTTCGCCAAGATCACCGAGCACGACCGGACCGCCGACCGCGCCCTGGAGCTCGTCCCGGGGAACGCCGCGGTCAGCTCGACGAACTCGCTCGGCGCGCACCTCTCGGCCCGTCGGCGCGTCCTCAGCTTTCCGAGGGTTTCCGACGCCACCTGGGTCGCCGTCGACGAGACGCGGATGACCTACGGAGGCAAGCTCGACGAGCTCAGGGGCGTGCGCGAGGTCGCCCGACTTCGCCGCAGCGCCGACTGGCGGCTCGTCTTCTCGACCGATGGCATCCTCGTCTTCCAACGAACGAGGCAGGCGGCGAGCAACCCGTAGAGCACGACGAGCAGGAGGTCCCGGACGAGGACGAGCCAGACGACGCCTTCGATCCGGAAGACGTCGCGGTAGTGGAAGAACCAGATCTGCGCCAGTACGAGCGCGACACCGAGGATCGTCGAGGCGACGAGGCCGGCCCAACCAGCGAGCAACGGGACGAGCGGAACCAGCCACACGAGGTACTGGGGCGACAAAACTTTGGTGAAGGCGATGAATCCCGCGAGGGTCGCCGCAAAGGCGAGAGGGAGAAGCGCACGAGGAGCGCGGCGGCGCGCGTACAGAAGCCAAACCGCGACTACGGCGAGGCCTTCGAGCGCGACCGTGATCGCCGAGAGGGCATCCGGGAGCGAGCCCTCGAGATCGCGCGAGGCGATGCCGCCCGAGACCCGCACGACATCCGCGTCGTACCACTCGAGGCGATCGGCGGCGAGCAACGCCGATGCACCTGTGCTTTCGACCTGCAGCGATCGTTCGGCCTGGGCGCGAAGGCTCGACCACACCCCGTCGGGAGCGATCGCGACGAACGGAGTGAGCACCGCGACCGTCGCCGCGGCGAACAGAGCCACGCCCACCGTGGCGGCCCGCGGCCCGCTGCGCCGCCAGACGTACAGCGCGGCGGGCGGGAGCAGCACGAGCGGGTAGAGCTTGGCCACGAACGCGAGCCCGAGGACGGCGAACGCCCATCGCTCCCGCCCGCGTAGCAGCAGCGCCAGCGCGGCGACCACCAACGTCGCCGGCCAGGCGTCATACGTGTTCAGCGAGATCGGCCCGACCGCGACCGGAGACAGCGCCACGGCCCCGAGCGCTAGGTAGAGACGTCGCCGCGACGAGCCGAGCTCCGCGAGCACGACCGCCATCGCAACCAGCGCCGCCACGCCGCACAGGGCCATCAGCACCTTGAAGGCGGCGTTGTAGTGGCCGGGCACGGCGGCGGGCGGCAGGAACACGGCGAACGCGCCGGGCGGCCAGTCGACGAAGAAGTCGCGGTACGGCACCGAACCTTGGAGGAGCTCATGGGCATACCGCTCGTAGATGTGGACGTCGCGGTAGCGCTCCGCGCGAAACAGGCCGCCGTCGGGAACGGCGCAGGCGGCCAGGTAGACCGGGGCCCAGGCGAACGCTGCGCGCATCGCGCTGCGGAGGTCGGCGCGCATGGCGCGGACGAGATTAGGGGAGGCCCGGCGGCGGAGGCGGCGGAGGCGGCGGAGAAGGCGGTTCGGGCGGCGGAGTGGGTGGAGGCTCGGGCGGCGGTACAACCGTGTGCGCAGGCGGCGGGGGCGGCGGGGGCGCGCTGCGGGACTTGGTCGGCGCAGGCGTCGGCGCGGTCGTCGCAGGTGCGCCGCCCCAGTAGCCGGACGAGTAACCAGAGCTGTAGCCCGACGAGTAGCCGACTGCGTATTGCCCCTTCGTGAATGGCCGCCACTGCGGCTCATTCGAGGGCGTTCTGAAGTCGACGGCCCGGCTCGAGCCGAGCGCGCTCTGCATGAAGATCCTCCAGATCTGAGCCGGGAACGTCGGGCCCGAGACCGAGATCCCGTGCACGCTTCGCATCGGAATCTCGCCGGCCGGATAACCGACCCAGACAGTCGTCTCGAGATTCGGCGTGAAGCCGCAGAACCACGCGTCGGCGTAATCGTCCGTCGTCCCGGTCTTGCCCGCCGACGGGCGACCGAAGTACGCGCCCGTGCCCGTCCCGGAGGTCATGTTCTCCTCGAGGATCTTCCTCACCTCGTAAGCGACCCAGTCTGGAATCGCCCGGCGCCGCACCGGCTTCCCCCAACCTGCATCGGTGTCGTCCTTGCCGTTCGCCAGCACGACCTTGGTGATCGCCATCGGCTTCGAGTAGATACCGCCGGCGGCGATCGTCGAGTAGGCCGAGGCCATGTCGAGCGGGGAGACCGCGATCGAGCCGAGCCCGAGCGACGGCACGTACGCCCCTTCGCGCGTCGTCAAGGAAGATTGCACGCCGAGCCGGTGCGCCATCTCGGCCACCTTCTCCGGGCCGACGTCGAGCGTCAGCTGCGCGTAGACGGTGTTGTCGGAGCGCAGGGTGGCGTTCGTCACCGAGGTCGTACCCAGATAGGAGTGGTCGTACGTGGCCACGTTCCAGGCCGGCGAGTAGGGATCGGGCTGGTAATGGAACGGCGCGGACACGTAGCTGGTCGTGTTCGGGTTCATCCCTTGGGCGATCGCCGCGGTCAGCACGAAGGTCTTGAAGGTCGAGCCGGCCTGGCGCCGCCCCTGCGCAGCGAGGTTGAACTGGTTGCCGCGCCGGCGCGAGATCGCGGTCATCGCCCGGATCGCGCCGTTGGCCGGGTTGATCGAGACGATCGCGGCGGCGGGATCCTCCTTCAGGTACAGCGTCCCGACGATCGCCTTCCGGGCGTCCGCCTGCAAACGGGGATCGATCGTCGTCGAGACCCGTAGGCCGCCCGAGCGCACGGTGTTCGCCCCGTACTCCCTGATCAGCTCGTTGCGCACGTAGCTGAAGAAGTACGGCTCGCGGATGCGGGTGTAGAGCTTGCCGGCCCTGAGGTGCAGGTCGCGGTCGGCGGTCGCCTCGCCGAGCTGCTCCGCCGTGATGTAGCCCGCTGCCGCCATCGAGCGCAGGACGGCGTCGCGACGGGCCAGCGCTTCGGCCGGCCTGGTGAACGGGTCGTAGACCGACGGCGCCTGGGGAAGGCCGGCGAGCAGAGCCGACTGCTTCAGCGTCAGCGAGCCCGCGTGCCGCGAGAAGTACGTCTGGGCGGCGGCCTCGATCCCGTAGGCGTGGTTGCCGTAGTAGACCTGGTTCATGTAGGCCCCGAGGATCCAGTTCTTGGACTTCGCGCGGCTGAGCTTGATCGCGAGGCAGGCCTCCTTGAGCTTCCGCTTGAACGTGACCTCACGCGAGATGTAGAGGTTGCGGACGAGCTGCTGCGTGATCGTCGAGCCGCCCTGCACGACCCGTCCGGCCCGGATGTCCGACCAGAGGGCCCGCACGATGCCCTCGAAGTCGATGCCGCCGTGCTCGTAGAAGCGCCGGTCTTCGATCGCAATCGTGGCCTGCCGCATGTACGAGCCGGCCTGCCGCAGCGGGACTGGCTGGCGGTTGCGCTCGGCGGGAATCGCGCCGAGCAGCGAGCCGTCCGCCGCGTAGACGAAAGAGTTCTGACCGATCGCAACCGGCCTCAGCGACGACAGGCTGCAGCTCGCCCTGTACGCCGCCGCGCCGCCAAAGCCGATCGCGGCCAGCCCGCTCACGAACACGACCAGCCCGCCGACGATGAGCAGGCCGCGGCGCCGCCGACGTGCCCGAACCCGTTCCCGCCGCCGACGTGCGCGCCTGCCGTGGACGTAGTCATCGCGGGGCGGCGGCCGGCGCCGGCTCGGCGGGCTCACTTCAGCACTCCGGCGGCGCGCAGGCGGCTGTGCGCCCGGATACGCAACTCGCTCTCCAGGCGCTCAGCGGCGGCCTCGTCCGAGGCACGAGCCCTGAGCGCCACGGTCACGTCTCCGTTCAACCCCTTCACAAACACCTCGGCATCGCGCTCACCGGCAGCCGCCTCGCGGAGCAGGTCGACCACCCGCGGCAGATCGCTGTCCAGCGGGACCTGCACCGTCACCTCTGCAACTTTCTCCCTGCTGACGATGGACGAGTTTCTGATCGTATCCGAGGCCAGTTTCTCGTTCGGAATCACGAGGCGGTCGCCCACGCGTGTGCGGATGAAGGTGTAGGTGAGGCCGATCTCCTCGACCACGCCCTCGACGCCCCCGACTTCCACGTCGTCGCCGAGCCTCAGCGGCTGCGTGAACGCGATCAGCAGGCCGGCGACGAAGTTCCCGATCGTCCGCTGCGACGCGAAGCCGAGCACGAGCCCGACGACCGCCGACGAGGCGAGGATTCCGCCCGCGACCGCGCGAACCTGGGGGATCACCAGCAACGCCGAGAGGACGCCGACGAGAAAGATCGCGGTCGAGATGCTGCGCCTCAGGACGCGGTAGCGCGTGACGGCTTGGGGCGCCAGCGGACGGCGCGCGATCCGGCGGTCGATCAGGCGCGCGACGATCGCGGTCACGAGCAGGACGGCGCCCACGACGATGAGTCGCTGCCAGAACGGCATGCGGCTCTATTCGACGGTTTTTCGGCCGATCCTTAGGCGCCGCTTGCGGTGCCGACTTCAGGACGCGCTGGCTTTGCCTGCGCGTCCGTCCGCGCCGCCAACCTGGCGCGCCGTTGGTTCGTAGCCGCTCTCAGTCCAACGGAAGGGGTTTTCGGCCTGCGAAGCCTTCCTCGAGGCCGTGCCAGTAGGCGACCTCGTCCTCCCCAACGCGCCAGCAGAGCAGAACTTCCTCCTCGCCCCGCCGTGCGGGGAAATCGACGAGTCCGTCGTCGAGATCCTTGACCACGACGCCGAGGGCATGCAGCGCCTCCACGGACCGTGTCACCTCACCCGCCTCGCGCTCGATCGCCTCGTCCAGCTTGCGCAGCTCCTGCGGCGAGATCCCGCCGCCGTTTCCGGCGATGCGCTCGTTCAGGCTCGTGCGACGGCGCAGTGCGTCGAGGAGAAGCTTCCGGTGCGCGACCATGCGTTCGGCCACCGGCTTCACCGTCGGAAGCAGCTCGTTGGCCTCCTCGGGGGTGAAGAAGCGTTCGGCCATGCAACTATGATCCGGCCGCCGTGGGGGCCGGTCAACGGGCATTCAATGACCTCGACGCGGTCACCATCGATGCGTACGGAACCCTGGTCCGGCTCATCGATCCGATCGACGAGATTGGCCGCGCGCTGCGGGAGCGCGGAATCGAGCGAACGCGGGCTCAGATCACGACCGCGTTCGAGGCCGAGGCCGCCTTCTACTCGCAGCAAACCGTGCGGGGAAGCGACGCTGAATCGCTGAAGGCGTTTCGAGAAGAGTCCGCCGGCGTGTTCCTGGAAGCCGTCGGAGCCGACCACGACCCGGCCGAGTTCATGCCGGCGTACGTGGATGCGCTCCGCTTCGAGCTCATTCCGGGAGTTGTCGAGGCCCTGCGCCGCCTGCGCGCGCTCGGACTCGAGCTCGCGGTCGTGGCCAATTGGGAGATCAGCGTGCACAAATGGTTGGAGCGACTCGGCCTCAGCTCCTTCTTCGGCGTGATCGTAAGTTCGGCCGAGGTGGGCGCCATGAAGCCGGACCCGACGATGTTTCGCGTCGTGCTCGAGCGGCTCCGGGTTTCGCCCGAGCGCGCGCTGCATGTTGGCGACGACGTCGTCGACGAGGAGGGAGCGCGAGCCGCAGGCATGCAGTTCGCTTGGGCCCCCTTGTCGGAACTCTGATGCGGCTCGTCGCCTGGATCGCTTTCGTCGGAATCCTGTCGGCTCTCTCTTTTGCCCAGCGGGCGACCGGCGACCGCCCGCCCGAGGACGCCGTCTACCACTGGAGCACTGCGGTAGACACCGTGCTGACGTTTTCCTTCATCCTGGCGATCGTCCTGCTGATCGGGATCGGGCTGCCGAAGCGCGAGTTCTTCGCGCTGCGGCGCCCGCGCTCGTGGCGGCGCGCGATCGGGATCGCCTTCGGCGTCTTCGTCGGGGTCTCAATCCTCGGCTTTGCGCTCGATCCGTTGCTCCATGCCGGGGAAGAGCAGGGGTTGACGCCGGACACGTGGGAGTCCTCGCACGCGGCGCCGTTCGCCGCGAACTTCGTCGCCTTTGCGCTGATCGGGCCCGTGATCGAGGAGCTCACGTTCCGAGGCGCAGGCTTCTCGCTCTTTCAGAGATATGGGCGAGGCGTCGCCGTCGTGGCGGTCGGGATCGCCTTCGGCCTCTGGCACGGGATCTGGGAGGCGCTGCCCGTACTGGTCGCGCTCGGCATGGGCCTCGCATATCTGCGCAGTCGCACGAATAGCGTGTATCCCGCCATTGCCCTCCACGCCTCGTTCAACGCACTCGCTTTGACCCTGGCTGTAACGGTTTAGCCTGCATATGCTGCGTTTATGCGGCGCGCGGCGATCATCGGAGCGGCCCTGATCTGGGCCCCGGCCGCGTCTGCGGCGCCGCCGGCGGTGTCCGCTTTCGCGAGCCCGGCCGCCGGCGCGGCGCCGCTGACGGTCACGCTCACGGCCTCCGGGAACGCGACCGTCTACAGCTGGGACCTTGGGGACGGAAAGACCGCGATCGGCCCGGTCGTCCAGCACACCTATGGGCCCGGTGCCTTTGTCGCGCGCGTCACCGCCACGGGAGCAACCGGTGAGTCTGCGCAGGCGACCGTCCGCATCTCGTCCTACGCGCTGACGCTGCAGGCCCGCCGCGTGGCGACCTACGGGGGGCACCTCCGGTTCCGTGGACGGCTCGCCCCGACGATTCGCGGCGTCCGCGTGCGTCTGTACCGGGCCGGGGCCCGGATCGCAAGCGGACGGACGAAGGCGGGCGGGATTTTCACGATCGGCGCGCCGATCCGTGCGCCGGGCGGTTACGAGGTCAGGTTCGGCGGCGCCGTCTCCAACCCGCTCGCGGTCAGCGTCCGACCGCGGATCCGAATTCGGTTCAGGGAGGGCGCGATTCTCGTGCGAGCGTTCCCGGCGCGCGCCGGCCTGCTCCGCGTGCGCGTCTGGCGGGGCTCGCGCACGCTTCGCCGAGAGACGGCCTCGGGCCGGCTTCGGGTGCGGATCCCGCGCGGCCGCGGCGGCGTCCTGCGTATTCGGGCGTCCATCGACCCGGCGCCCGGATTCGTCCGGGCCGCGAAGCGGCTGCGAAAGCTCCTCTACCTCCCTGCGCTCGCCCCTGGCGCGAATGGGCCCAACGTATGGGAGCTCGAGCGCCGCCTCTGGGACCTCGGCTTCGCTCTCGGAGGGGTCGACTCGTACTACGGCCGGGACACCTCGGACGCCGTGATCGCATTCCAGAAGCTCTACGGGCTTTCGCGCACGGGCCGCCTCGACACCCAGACCGGACGCCTCCTCGCGCGGGCGCAGCGGCCCCGGGCGCGGTACGGGGGCAGCCATGTCGAGGTCGACAAAGGCCGCCAGGTTCTCCTCATCGTCCGCGGCGGCCAAGTGTTGCTGGTCGTGCACGTCTCGACCGGCGCGACCGGCAATACGCCCGTTGGCCTCTGGCACGTGTACAGCAAGGCAGCGGGCTGGAACGCGTCCTCGATGTACGACTCGTCGTATTTCCTCCGCGGCTTCGCGATCCACGGCTATCCCTCGGTGCCCGTCTACCCCGCGAGCCACGGGTGCGTGCGGACTCCTGTCTGGGTCGCGCCTCGGCTGTTCTCCCTGATCCACTACGGGACCGCGATCTACATCTATTAGCCTCGGCGCCGCGGGCCTGCTGCTCGTCGCTGTGGCCGCCGGCTGGCTGATCTACTCGCACGGTGGGAGCGAGCGCGAGCTCGTGTGGCGAGACGTCAGCGGCACGCTCGGTCATCCGCGCTTTCCGAAGCGAAGGCTCGAGGTCCACCGGAACCACGACGAGACGGTGCTGATCGCTCTCGGACCTCGCTCGAGCACCGGCTACGATCTCCGCATCCTCCGCGTGGTCGAGCGTAGGCGCAGCATCGTGGTGGTCGCGCGTGAGCGGACCCCGGGGCTTGGCGAACGGGTCCAGCCGCGCGTGACGTTTCCGTACCGGCTGATCGAGTTCCGGCGAAGCGACAAGCCCGTTCGCCTGGAGCTCAAGGGGCGACCATGAGACGCCGCTTGCGGTGTCCGCTTCAGGCCGCGCGGGCTTTGCCGGCGCGGCCGTCTGAAATGACCGGTCGACACCACCGGGCTTCCGAGGTTGCGCTGTGACCACACCTGAAGCGGATCCGCTGGTCCGGCAGCTGCGCGAGCAGATCTCGGACGCCGACCGCACGATCATCGAGGCGATCAACGCGCGGCTGCGCCTGGTCGCGCGGCTGAAGGGTTACAAGGAGTCCCGCGGCTTTCAGTTCGTCGATCCCGAGCGCGAGGAATGGATGTTGCAGTACCTCGCGCGCGCGAACCGCGGCCCACTATCGCAGGAGGGTTTGCGAGAAATCTTCGGGGCCATCCTCGACCTCACGAAGCGCGAGGTCGCGGAAGAAGAGAGTTAGAGCCGCTACTCCTCTTCGGGTTCGGCGGCGAACTCGTCAGGCGTGACGTTCTCGAGGAACTGCTTGAACTCGGAGACGATCTCCTCCTCGTTCACTTCTTCGCCCTCGAACTCGATCGCGGACTCCTCGATCACCTCGTCGGCGGCGAAGATCGGGGCCTCGGCGCGAACGGCGAGCGCGATCGCGTCCGACGGGCGAGAGTCGATCTCGATCTCGGATCCGTTCTGCTGCACGGTGATACTCGCGTAGAAGGTGTTCTCCTTCAGCTCGGTGACGGTGATGCGAACGATCTGCCCATCGAGCTGGGAGACGACGTCGGAGAGGAGGTCGTGGGTCATCGGACGCGGCGTCGAGGCACCCTGAAGCTTCATTAGGATCGCCGCCGCCTCCGGATGGCCGATCCAGATCGGCAGGAACTTATTGCCGTCGGCGGTCTTCAGCAAGACGATCGGCTGCTTGCCAACCAGGTCGAAGCTCACGCCGTAGATGACCATCTCGTGCATCAGCAGCCTCACCCGTCCGGGGTTCCCATATTAGCCAAGGGTCTCCGACAAACCTCGTCCACGGGTCCATTCCTCTGACGATGATCGGTCGCGAAGCGAGTCGCTACAATCACCCGCCCGCGGGCGATTAGCTCAGTCGGTTAGAGCGCCGCTCTGATAAGGCGGAGGTCCCTGGTTCGAATCCAGGATCGCCCACCTCGGCTCCCTGGACGGCGCGCTCCCGCCCGGCAGAGCCGGGCTCCGCGCCGCCTCACGTCTCTGAACGCGCTCCGCCTCGCGGGCCGTGTGTCTAAACACTGTCCCGCTCGGCTACGCACGCCCAGCGACGCGCCAGGAAGCCGAGAGGGCGTTGGAGCGGGGAGCCAGCGCGCTGCCGCTCGGCAGAGCCAGCCTCTTCCCTCAGTGCAGGATCTGCGTCTTGCGGACGTAGTCCTCGACCATGAGCAAGAACGAGGGGTCCTCGGCGATCTCGGCCAACGTCCCCTTCGTCGCGTCGTCGACCTCTTGGTCGTCCTCGAGCTCCGTGAGGAAGGGCTGCAGCCGCCCGGCCTGCGACATCGCGGCCATCTTGAGAAAGAGGTCGCGGGTCAGATCGTCGCGGGAAATAGCCTCGAGCGACTCGAGGTCCTGCAGCCACATGCGGAGCATCTCGTCAGTTCAACGCGCGCTGCGTCCGGGGGGATACGCGGTCGAGCGCCTCCGCGAGCTCGGCGAGCGCGTCGTCGCCGTCGTAGGCGATCTCGACGCGCCCCGGCGCCACTCGCGCCTCGAAGCCGGTCAGGCGCCTGATCGCCTCCTTGACCTGCGCCGCGACCGCCGGGTCGACGTGCCTGGGAGGAGCACGTCGCGGCTTGCGCGCCGCACCGGCCCAGCGCGCCGCCCGCTCGGCGGCGCGTACGGACATCCCCTGGCGGACGATCTCGCGCGCCAGCTTGCGCCGGCCTTCGTTGTTGGGCACCGCCAGCACGGCGCGGGCGTGGCCCTCGGTGAACTCGTTTCGCTCGAGCATGGCGAGCACGTCGTCCGGCAGCTCCAGGAGGCGAAGCCGGTTCGAGACAGACGGCTTCGAGCGCCCGACCCGCTCGGCCAGCTCGCCGAGAGAGAGGCCGAACTCGTCGATCAACATCGCGTACGCGCGCGCCTCTTCGACCGGCGAGAGTTGTTCTCGCGCGACGTTCTCGACGAGGGAGAGCAGCAGGGTCTCACGGTCATCCGTGTCCCGGATCAGCGCCGGAAGCGTCTCCACTCCGGCTTCACGCGCGGCGCGCCAGCGGCGCTCGCCCGCGATCAGCTCGTAGCCGCCGGCCGGCCGCGGCCGCACGAGCACCGGCTGGACGATCCCCTGCGCTTGGATCGACTCCGCCAATGCCGTCGTCGCCTCCGACTCGAAGCGCCGCCGCGGCTGGCGCGGATTGGGATGGATCTCGCCGACGGGGAGATTCGCGAGCTCGGTCTCGGCGCCCGCGCCGCCCAGCAGCACCTCGAGCCCGCGGCCCAGGCCGCGGCGCTGGGGCTCAGCCGCGTTCGACAAGCTCCATCGCCACCTTCCAGTAGGCCTCGGCTCCGGCCGAGCGGCGGTCGTACGCCGTCACCGGCAGTCCGTGGCTCGGCGCCTCGGCGATACGCACCGAGCGCGGAACCGCCGTCTCGAAGACGAGGCGGCCG
>JBIOYJ010000061.1:0-13726 GCA_044870105.1 Gaiellaceae bacterium
GAGTCGATCTCGCACGCGCGCGCGGCCGAGGTGCCGATCGTCGTCGCGGTGAACAAGATCGACCTTCCGGACGCCGATCCGAATCGGGTGCGGGGAGATCTCGCCGGCGAGGGCCTCCAGCCGGAGGACTGGGGCGGGACGACGCAGTTCTCCGACGTTTCCGCGAAGGCGAAGGAGAACCTCGACGACCTGCTCGAGAAGGTGCTGCTGGTCGCCGACGCAGAGCTCGAGCTGACCGCGAACCCCAACACCGAGGCCTCCGGCCCGATCATCGAGTCCCGGCTCGATGTCGGCCGCGGCCCGGTCGCGACGATGCTGATCCATCGCGGGACGCTCCGTGTCGGCGACGCAGTCGTCGCCGGCGACGCGTGGGGCAAGGTGCGCGCGCTCCACAACTTCCGTGGCGAGCGGGTGGATTCGGCGCAGCCGGGCGACCCGGTCGAGATCATCGGCTTCGACAAGCCGCCGCCCGCGGGGGAGCACGGCCGCGTGGTCGAGAACGAGCGCCAGGCGCGCCACCTCGCACAGCTGCGCGGCGAGCGCCTGCGCCGCGAGCAGCTGGCGACGCGAGCGAAGCCCGGCGTCACGCTGGAGACGCTCTTCACGGAGATCCAGGCGGGCGGCGTCCAAGAGCTCAACCTCGTGCTCAAGGGCGACGTGGTCGGCTCCGTCGAGGCCGCCATCAGCGAGCTGCAGAAGATCCAGCACCCGGAGGTCGGGGTGAACGTCGTCCACCAGGGCGTCGGCGGGATCACCGAGAACGACGTCAACCTCGCCGTCGCCTCGAACGCGATGGTCGTCGGCTTCAACGTGCGTCCGAGCGCCGAGGCACGCGCGCTCGCGGAGCGCGAGGGCGTCGAGATCCGCACGTACCGTGTCATCTACCAGCTGACCGAAGACATCGAGCAGGCGCTCGTCGGGATGCTGCGGCCCGTCACGACCGAGGAGACGATCGGCGAAGCGGAGGTGCGGCAGCTCTTCCGCGTCTCGCGGCTGGGCACGATCGCCGGCTCCTACGTCACGCAGGGGAACATCCGCCGCGGCGCAAAGGTACGGGTCGTGCGCGACGGCACGGTCATCCACGAGACCTCGGTCGCGCAGCTCAAGCGCTTCAAGGACGACGTGCGGGAGGTGGCGGAGGGCTTCGAGTGCGGCATTCTCCTCGATGGCTTCAACGACGTGAAGGAAGGCGACATCCTCGAGGTCTACGAGATCCGCGAAGTGGAGCGCACGGACCTCGAGACGTCGGCGCCGACACCCGCTTCCCCTTAGCGGAGCCGGAAGACAGCCAGGCCGCCGACCATGTCGGACGCGAGGAGATAGCGACCGAGGGGATAGACGCCCCACGTCAGCGAGCAGGCGCGCCCGGGGCAGATGTCGCGCTCCGGGTCGCGAACCTGGCGCGGCGTGTATTGAGCGACGAAGCGGGGACGCCGCGGCTTCGAGACGTCGGCGGCGATCACGCCGAGCGAATACCAGGAGAAGTACGCCTTCGTACCGACGAGCTTGGGGTCGTGCACGCTGTCGGTGAAGGCGAGATTGCGCCGTCGCGCCGCGCGCAACAGTCGCGCCGGAGGCGCGAAGACGCCCAACCGTGCGGGCCGGCGGGGGTTGCTCACGTCGAAGATTCCGACTCGCCCGCCTGCCCGTTCATGGGTTTCGAGGAGCAAACGGCCGTCGCGAGACAGGGCCGCCGAATGCGCCTCACCCTGCGAGTCGTGTGTTCGCCCGAGATAGCGCGGCCGGGCAGGGTTCCGGATGTCGAGAATCACGGTGCCGAGATCCCAGTACGACAGGTAGGCGCGCGTTGCCGAGGCGTTGGTGATCACCGAATGCACGAAGTTCTGCTGCTTGGCGCCGTCACCGCCCGTCGGGCACCGTGTTCCGGGATGGATGGCCAGGCGTCGCCACGCCCCCCACTCACCTACCTCGCGCGGGTTGACAGGATCCGAGACGTCGAAGATGCGGAAGTCCGCCTTCCCAGGCGTGCGGCAGTCCGGCGAAGACAGGATCTCGGACGACGGGATCGCGGTGTACACGTACGCGCGGGTGCCGACGCCCTGAAGCCAGATCTCGTGCGAGCCGCGTGGGTCGAGCCGGACGAGCGCGAGCTTGCGCGGTCGCTGGGGCCGCGTCACGTCGTAGAGGCCGAAGCCCTGGAACGAGCCGGCGGCGTCCCTGCAGTGCTGGAAGCTGGTGACCGCGAGGTCCCCCGCGAACGCGGGGGTGCGCACCCGCTTGACAATCGTCTTCTCTGTCCACGTCCCTTGGACCAGGCGGTCGGACGCGAGGTTGGCGAACGTTGCCACGCGGCGCGGGCGCTTCGGCCGCCGGACGTCGTAGACCCGCACACCCTGCGAGGGACAGTCCTTCCCGTGCCAGCTCGATAGATAGGCGAAGCCGCGGTGCGCAAAGACGTCCGCGCTGTAGCCGCCCCTCGGGCTGACCTGGGCGACGGGTGGCGCGTTGGAGCGGGCGAACGCGGACAGCGCGCCGAAGGCGATTACGGCGCATACACACGCAACGAGCGGGCGCACGTCTACTTAGACGCCCATTTCGGAAGAATGGAGGCCATGAGCCCGGGCTACGTCGGCATCCTCTCAGCCGAGCTGCACTTTCCCGAGAACGGCTCGCTGAAGGGCAAGCGGAAGGAGCTCTTGTCGGTCAAGGCTCAGCTGCAGCGCCGGTTCGGCGCGTCGGTGGCGGAGGTCGATCACCACGAGCTCTGGCAGCGCTCGCTGCTGCTCGTCTCCTGCGCCGCCCGCGGCTACACCGAGGTCGAGCAGCTGCTCGACGGGGCCGAGCGTTACCTGCTCGGCCGGGCGTTCGAGCTCGGCCGGCACGAGCGAAGGGTCGTGACGCTTGAGGACTAAAGGCCGGTCTCACGTGCCTGACGCGTCGCTGGCAAAGGAGGCAAGCCGGCGGAGCTCAGGACAGTACCGGGTACGGCCAAGCGACGCCGGCGCAGCATCCTGCCGCCAGCGGCGTGAGGCGCGCCAAGGCCGGGCTTTGCCCGGCCGGCCGGCGCCGTTCAGGAGCGTGAGACGATGACTGACCGGATGCGGAGGGTGAACGAGTCGATCCGGGAGGTGCTCGCCGCGTCGCTGCTCGAGCTGAAGGACCCGCGGATCGGCTTCGTGACCGTAACCGGAGTCGAGACGTCGCCCGATCTGCGGCACGCCCGCGTCTTCGTGAGCGTGCTCGGCTCGGAGCGGAACCGGCAGCAAAGCCTGAACGGCCTGGCCGCCGCGCACGGCGTCCTCCAGGCAAGGCTCGCGAGCGAGCTCAGGATGAAGAGGACGCCACAGCTGGCCTTCGAATACGATCCTTCCGTCGAGCGCGGCGTGCGGATGACGCAGCTGATCGATGAGCTCGCCCCCCACGACGAATGAGCTACAGGCGGTCGCAGACGCGATCCGCGCCCACGACCGCTTCTTGCTCGTCACCCACGAAAATCCCGACGGTGACGCCCTCGGCTCGCTGCTCGCGATGAAGCTCGCCCTGGACGAGCTCGGCAAGGACAGCGTCATGTACCTCTACGGAGACTCGCCGCTTCCGAACGAATACGCGTTCATGCCTCTGGGCGAACTAAGGAGGCAGCCACCGGACGACTGGACGGAGCGGGTCCTGGTCGCGCTCGATTGCGCGAACGAAAGCCGTATCGGTCCCGAGCAGGACCTGCTCGAGCGGCCTCCCCTCGTGATCAACATCGACCATCACCACGACAACACCGCGTTCGGGCACGTGAACGCGATCGTCGCGACTGCCTCTTCGACGGGTGAGGTCTTGCGGGATCTATTCGCGGAGCTCGGCATCGAGCTGACGCCCGATCTCGCCGAGGCGCTGTACATCGCGCTCGTCACCGATACCGGGCGTTTTCAGTACACGAACACGACGCCCCGCGCGCTTCGGCTCGCAGCCGAGCTCGTCGAGGCCGGAGCCGACGTCCACCGGGTGTTCCAAGGGGTGTACGAGACGGTTCAGTTCGCAAAGCTGAAGCTGCTGGCCCGTGCGCTCGAACGGGCGCAGATCTACTACGGAGGCCGCCTCGTCGTCTCGAATCTCGTCCGCAAGGACTTCGCGGACATCGGCGCCGCGGAGGCGTACGCGGAAGGGATCATCGACTACCTGCGCGCAGTCGAAGGAGCGGACATGGCCGCGTTGATCCGGGAGCCGCCGCGGTCGGACGGGCCGGCCCGGCGCATCTCGCTGCGGGCGAGCACGGACGAGCTCGACGTCTCTGCCATCGCGCGGAAGGCGGGCGGGGGCGGTCATCGTCAGGCGGCGGGCTTTTCGAGCGATCAATCCATCGAGGAGATCACCGAATTCCTGCGCCGGGAGTTCGCGGCGGGTGCCGGCCCGAGCGCTTAAGCCCGAAGGGCTGATCCTCGTCGACAAGCCCGCGGGGCCGTCTTCGTTCGCGGTCGTCGCAGACATTCGGCGGCGTACGGGAGCCCGCACGGGCCACGCCGGGACGCTCGACCCGTTCGCGACTGGCTTGCTGCTCGTGTTGTCCGGAGCGGCAACGAAGCTGGCATCGTGCTTCGTAGGGCTCGACAAGCGATATGTGACCGACGTCGACCTGACGGCTCGAACGACGACCGGCGACCCCGAGGGCGAGGTCGTGGAGCAGACCATGCCCCCGGAGCCGGACGAGCTCGAGCGGCGGCTCGCGACCCTCCACGGCGAGGTTGACCTGCCGATCCCTGCCGCCTCGGCGGTGAAGATCGGCGGAGAGCGCGCATATCGCCTGCACCGCCGCGGGATCGCCGTCGAGATGCCCGTGCGGCGCTCGCGGATCGACGCTCTCGACGTCATCGCGTATAGAGACGGGGTGGCCCGGCTGGAGCTGCTCGTCGGCTCCGGGACCTATGTGCGGGCCGTCGCGGACGTCCTAGGGGGCCACTGCCGGACGCTCCGGCGAACGGAGGTCGGCCCGTTTCGGGTCGAGGAGGCAGACCCGGAGCGAATCATCGCCCCTGAGAGGGCGCTGCGAAGGATCGGACATTCGCCACAGGAGCGCGCGTGAAGGTCGCGCGCTCGGTCGAGGAGCTCGATCGCGGGCCGCGCGCGGTCCCGATCGGGACCTTCGACGGGGTGCATCGAGGTCACCTGCGCGTGCTCGAAGCCGCGCGCGGAAGCGGCCTGCCCGCGACCGTGGTCACCTTCGATCCGCATCCGCGGACGGCGCTCGGCAACCGCGTCGAGCTGCTCACGACGCTCGAGCGGCGGCTCGAGCTCCTGGCGGAGGCGGGCATCCAAGAGACGCTGGTGGTCGAGTTCACGCTCGAGCTGGCGCGGCTGTCCCCGGAGGAGTTCGCCCGGGCCGTTCTCGCTCGGATCGGCACCGAACTCGTCGTCGCAGGCGAGGACTTCCGCTTCGGCCACGGCCGGAGCGGCGACCTCGACCTGCTCGAGCGGCTGGGCTTCGAGGTGCGGCGGATCGAGCTGCTGAAGGGCGTGTCCTCGTCGGAGATCCGCCGGCTGCTCGGCATCGGCGAGGTCGAGGCAGCCGCGAAGCTCCTCGGCCGCCCAGGGGAGGTCGAAGGCGTGGTCGTCTCCGGGGACGCACGCGGGGGAACGCTCGGCTTCCCGACGGCGAATGTTCTCCTCCAGCCCGACCTGCTGGTCCCTGCGAACGGCATCTATGCGGGCTGGGCGGCAGACCATCGCGCCGCGATCTCGATCGGCACGAACCCGCACTACGGCGGCGTCGAGCGGCGCGTTGAAGCCTTCCTGCTCGACTTCGAGGGCGATCTCTACGGGCAGCGGCTGGTCGTGCAGCTGTGGCGTCGGTTGCGCGACGAGCGGGCGTTCGAGAGCGAGCAGGCGTTGATCGAGCAGATCGGGCGCGACGTCGACGAGACTCGGGCCGCGACGCCGCCCGCATAAAGTCGCGCAGGTTTCGTCGGCACACAGCATCTGCACGGTTGTGGAAGCCTCAGGGAGACGCCGTATCGCAGAGGACGAGCGCGTTCGCTGTCTCGCCTGCGGCCACGTGTACCAGCAGAAAGACGCTTCTGCCTGCCCAAAATGCGGTCACGAGGCCTGGATCTCGGCCGAAATTCCGGCCGAAATTCCCGCAAATTCCGCTATTCCGGCGCGTCCTTCCGCGCAATCAGCCCCGCGCAGCACGTAAACGCAAGTTTCCGCAGTTTGCGGAGTCTCCTCTTACGTGGGAGACAAGCAGGCAGGTAGTAGCGAGCGATCGCTCGCCGTCCTGGAAACCGTCCGCTGCCTCGGGTGCGGCGCGGTGTATTCGAAGCCGGCCGGCCGTGGAACGGCCCTCACGAATCCCGGCTGCCCCGAGTGCGCGTATGTCGGCTGGGTCTCGGCCTCGTCGCCGTTCAGTCCAGAATCGCCGCCGAGCCACTCCTCCGAACGTCGCCAGACGAACCGCGGCGGCTGACGACGCTCACGCCGCCGAAGTAGTGGTGGCGGGCTGGCCAGACTCGAACGTCGTATCCGCGTTCCTCGAGGGCCGCGACCGTTTCGTCGGCGAACCCAGGCTCGAGCTGGGCGCGCCCGCCCTCCGCGTGGACGCGGGGACGCGCGACGGCTTCCTCGGCGTCGAGGCCCTCGTCGAGGATCGCCGCCGCGACCTGCAGCAGCGCGCCGCGCAGCCGCGTCCCGCCGGCCGCGCCCGCCGCCAGCGCAACCCCGTCGCCGTCAACGGCGACGCTCGGCGCCATCATGCTGCCCATCCGGGAGCCGGGACGAAGCTCGCCTCGGATCAGGTCGGCTTCGCCGAGCATGCTGTTCAGGTGCATGTCGAACCCGGGCAGGAAGTCGCCCGAGCCGAGACCCAGGCTCGTCGTGAGCACGCAAACGCTGCCGGCCCGGTCGACGGTGACGAGGTTCGTCGTGTGCCCGTCCGTGCCGGACCCGTCGAGGGTCGTTGCGAAGGCGACTACTCGGTCGGTTTCTGACAGGCCGCGCAGCCGCGGGAGCCTTGGCAGAGTCTCCGGCACGCGGGAAAGACCGCCGCGGGTGAGGAACCGCGCGCCCGCGTAGTCGACCTGCACGGGCTCCGACCAGCGGGCTTCGTAGGCGGTGAGGTCCTCGCGGGTGACAAGCCCGCCACGCTCCTCCATCAAGTCGAGCAAGGCATCTGCAAGCGATCCCCGATACGCCGTCGCGGCCCCCTCCGAAGCCAGGAGCTCGAGCGCGCGGACGAGTCCCGGCTGCTCGAGCCTC
The DNA here is from genome assembly GCA_044870105.1 of Gaiellaceae bacterium. Classification (GTDB taxonomy): domain Bacteria; phylum Actinomycetota; class Thermoleophilia; order Gaiellales; family Gaiellaceae; genus JBKPFU01. Next base: position 7,198 of record JBIOYJ010000061.1, read on the forward strand.
TCGCCGGCGGCGAGCAGGGAGCCGCCGGGCGAGTAGATCTGCGCGCCTTCGTTCATCGTCATCACGGGCGCGAGCATCTCGAGGCAGGCGGCGTGCGCCGGGGGCATCGGGACGCCCTCGCGGGCCAGCCGCAGGGCCGGCTCGACCAGCCGCGGCCACTCGAGCCGCCCGTGCGCCTCCCAAAGGGCACCCAGCCCCGCCGGAATGCCGGGCACGCCGCAAGAGGCGATGCCAACGGCGTAGTGGACGAGCTCCGCGCCGAAGGGAACCTCGAGCTCGAGCAGCTCGGTGTCGTGCGCCTCGCCGCCCAGGCCCGGCGCCGCGACGAAGCAATCGAGGTTCCGCGCGCGGCCGCTCTCCTCCTCGTAGTAGATCGCATGTCCACCTCCCAGGAAGCCGGTCATGACCGTTTCGGCCACGCAAGAGGCCAGGCACGCTGCGACCGCCGCGTCGGCGGCGCTGCCTCCGTCTTCGAGAATCTCGACGCCGGCCCCGACCGTCGCGGGGTGGCCGGCGGCAACGGCTGCGTTCACCTTTCGCTACCCTACTGCGAGACCGCGGCCCCGGCCGCCCGTGTTCCTTGGCACGGCGTGCGGAGACCGCGGAGTCGCATATCTAAGGAGGAACATTGCCTCTCACCAAGGACGCGAAGCTGGAAATCGTCGGCAAGCACGGCAAGAACGGCTCCGACACCGGCTCCCCGCAAGTGCAGATCGCGCTGATGACGGCGCGGATCAACGAGCTCACCGAGCATCTCCGCACGCATACCAAGGATCACTACTCGCGGCGCGGCCTGCTCAAGCTCGTGGGGCGCCGCCGCCGGCTGCTGAACTATCTGCAGAAGCGCGACCTCGAGGGGTACCGCAACCTGATTCAGGAGCTAGGCCTCAGAAGGTAGACCGAGCGAAACGATCAAGCGATCGGAGGGTGGAAGTTTGAGCGAGCAGCCGTCCAGGGCGGCTGCTGACCCAAACCTCCACTCTCCATAACGAAGTGGAGGACAGATGAGCATTGCGACGCAGGGCCCGACGACCGCGACCGTCGAGGTCGCGGGCCGCGAGATCACATTCGAGAGCGGGAAGCTGGCGAAGCAGGCAGACGGCGCCGTCCTCGCCCGCCAGGGCGACACGATGGTGCTGGCGACCGCGCAGGGCCGCACGGAGGCGCGGGAGGGGGCGGACTTCTTCCCGCTCACGGTCGACGTCGAGGAGCGCATGTATGCCGCCGGAAAGATTCCCGGCGGCTTTTTCAAGCGCGAAGGACGTCCCACGGAGCGGGCGATCCTGACCGCGCGGATGATCGATCGCCCCATCCGGCCGCTGTGGCCGAAGGGGTTCAAGAACGAGGTGCACGTGGTCGCGACGACGCTCTCGGCCGATCTCGTCACCGCGCACGACGTGCTCTGCATCAATGCCGCCTCGGCGGCGCTGATGGTCTCGCCGCTGCCGTTCCTCGGCCCCGTGGGCGCAGTTCGCGTGGGCCTGATCGACGACGAGCTCGTCGTCAACCCGACGCTCGCGGAGATCGAGCAGGGGGCGAGCGCGCTCGACCTGATCGTGGTGGGCACGAAGGACGCCCTGACGATGGTCGAGGCGGGCGCCGGCGAGATCCCGGAAGAGCGGCTGCTCGACGCGCTCGACCGCGCCCACGAGGAGATTCGGAAGCTCTGCGAAGCGCAGGAAGAGCTCCGGCGGCAGGCGGGCAAGGCGAAGTGGCTCGATCCCGAGCTGACCGCGGAGCTCGAGAACGAGCACGCGGGTCGTATCCGCGACCGGATCCAGGCCGACGGCCTCCGCGAGGCGGCGACCACGGTCGAGGAGATCGTCGACGAGATCTGTCCCGAGCTCTCCATGGACTCGACCGAGGACGACATCGTCCGGCGGATGCAGGTTCGTTCGAGCCTCGCGATGATCCTCGAGCGGGTGCGACTGGAAGCCGTCGAGGGCCCGGTGCGCGCGCAGTTCGAGGAGGACCTCCGGGCGCTGACCGAGGCCGAGCAGGATCCGAAGGAGCTGAAGTCGGCGAAGCGGCACCTGCTCTTCGAACGCATCGACGAGCAGGTCGAGCTGCCGTTCCCCGTCGGTCCGGCCGCGGCCGACGCCGAGGGGCCGCCGACGAAAGACTCGATCACGCGCCAGTACGTGAAGAAGGCGGCGGAGGCGATCTACAAGGGACTCGTCCGCCGCAAGATTGCGATCGAGAAGCGTCGCCCCGACGGCCGCAGCGCGGAAGAGATCCGCGAGGTCACGTGTGAGGTCGGCGTGGCGCCGCGCCCGCACGGCTCGGCGCTCTTCACGCGGGGCCAGACCCAGATCATGACGCTGCTCACGCTCGGCACGGCCAAGGAGGGCCAGCGGATCGACGACCTCTCGCTCGAGGAAGAGCGGCGTTACATGCACCACTACAACTTCCCGCCGTACTCGGTCGGGGAGACCGGGTTCATGCGCGGGCCGAAGCGCCGCGACATCGGCCACGGCGCGCTCGCCCAGCGCGCCCTCGAGCCGATGATCCCCGAGGTCGAGGAGTTCCCGTACACGATCCGACTCGTCTCCGAGACGCTGGAGTCGAACGGCTCCTCGTCGATGGGCTCCGTCTGCGGCTCGACGCTCGCCCTGATGGACGCCGGCGTGCCGATCACGGCGCCGGTGAGCGGGATCGCGATGGGGCTCGTCAAGGAGGGCGACGACTACGTCGTGCTGACCGATATCCAGGGGGCGGAGGACCACCTCGGCGACATGGACTTCAAGGTCGCCGGCACCCGTGACGGCATTACGGCGCTTCAGATGGACATCAAGATCACCGGCGTCACGCAGGAGATCCTCCGCAATGCCCTCGAGCAGGCCAAGCAGGCCCGGGAGTTCATCCTCGACAGGATGCTCGAGGCGATTCCCGAGCCGCGCAAGGAGCTCGCCGGCCATGCGCCACGGATCTCCTCGGTCAAGATCCACCCCGAGAAGATCGGGATGGTGATCGGCAAGGGCGGCGAGACGATCCGCTCGCTCGAGTCCGACTACGAGGTCCAGATCGACATCGAGGAAGACGGAACCGTCCTGATCTACGCGACCGAGGGCGACAAGGCGGACGCCGCCATCGCTGCGATCACGGCCCTGACTAAGGAGCCGGAGGTGGGGGACACCTACACCGGCAAGGTCGTCAAGACGACCCAGTTCGGCGCCTTCGTGGAGTTGACGAAGGGGACGGATGGGCTGCTGCACGTCTCCAACGTCGGCCCGGGACGCGTCGGCCACATCGAGGACGTGATCACGCGCGGCGACGTGCTGGACGTTCTCGTCCAAGAGGTGGACAAGGAACGCGGCCGGATCGGGCTCAAGCTGATCGCCAAGCACGAGAACGGAGCGCTCGTCCAGCCCGAGGAGCTGATCGAGCGGGCCAAGGACGCGCCGCCGCGGCCGCGCGAGGAGGAGCGGCCGCGCGGCGGCCGCAGAGGGGGCCGCGAACGGGACCGCGGCCGGCGCTAGGGACGCTGCTCGCCGCCGCGATCGTTCTCTCGGTCGCGGCGGCGGACGGCACGGCGCGGTCCAGGCCCGGAAAACCTCCCGTTCGAACCTCGGGCATCTTTCTCTGCCCGATCGGTTTCGAATACGCCGCCTATGGGCGCTACGCGGAGCTGCGGCGCGTCTATTACCCGCCGTTCCACCCGGCCCGGCCATCGCGACGGGTTCGGCCGACGCGGTGTTACCGCTCCGGGCCGCAGGCGAGACGCGCGGGCTACCGGCTCGCGCCACCGCCGCCGGGCGTCGTGTACGTGAGCGGGATCTATCTCGTGCCGCCGCGAAAGTCGCTGATCGATTTCTGCCGAGCTCTCGCTCAGCGGGCGCACATTCCGGCGCCGTGCCCAGGGCTCGTGCCGACCTCGCCGAACGCGGTCTCCGAGTGCTCGCTCGAGTTCTGTGCCGGCGACGGCTACATCTTTCTCGAGAACACCCCTCCCGTCCCGCCGACTTACAACGGCGACGGTCCCGGAAGCATGCATCTGTGGTTCAACGCCTTTCGTCCCGGCCGTTTCCCCGACGAGCCGTGTCCGGACGGTACCGTCGAACGGCAGCAAGAGGTCCGCGGCCTGCCCGGCCGCATGATCGCCTGTCCGCCCGGCAGCTCGATGCACTCGGGCCACCTCGTGCTGATGTGGGAGGAGCAGGGCGTCGCCTTCGAGGTCAGCCTCCACGGCTACACCGATCTGAACCGACGCCTCGACGCGATCCTCGCCGAGCACCTCACGCTCGTCGGCCGCTAGCCCGGCAGCCGGCGTCAGGTCACGCGACGGGCGCGCACGTCTCGTCCATCGCGGAGCGCGACCGCGATCGCCTGGGCACGGCTCCGGACGTTGAGCTTGTTGAGAATGCGCTGAATGTGCGTCGCCACCGTCTTCGGACTGATGACGAGGTTGCTCGCAATCTCGTCCTGTCGGTAGCCCTCCGACAGCAGTTCCAGGACTTCGTGCTCGCGTGGAGTGAGCGTCTCGAGCCTGCCGCCCCGACCGTTCTTGGACGACAATGAACGGGGAGGAGCGACCAGGCGCCGGATCCGGGCAATCAGCTCCCCCGGGTCAATCGGCTTCACGAGGTAATCGTCCGCTCCGACGATCAGCCCGGCGGCCCGGTCGAACCCCTCGGTCCGCTCGCCTGAGACGAAGACAATCGGCAATCCGTTTCGGTATGCGTCGCGAAGTTGACGGCAGACCTCGTAACCATGAACACCGGGCAGGTGGACGTCGAGGACGACGCCACCCGGTCGCTCGCTCAAGGCGGCGAGCAGGGCCGACTCCCCCGTCGTGAACTCACGGGTTCGATAACCGGCGCGCTGTAAAAGCTCGGCGACGAACGAGCAGAACGCCGCATCGTCGTCCACGACGTAGACCGGGCCGCTGATCTCGGAGGGGATCTTTCCTCCTGTGTTAGGGAACTACCGTTCTAACGCAAATGCCGCAATTTCTCAAGGCGGAAGTGGGGCGGAACCCAATCTGCTCGGCCGGGACGCCTCGTGAGCCGGAAAGCCTTGTACTGCGCATTCCGTATGCGGTCATAGAGCGGCAGTAGGTTCATGAAGCCGGACCTGCTGCAGATCCGGTAGCGCCAAGATCCAGCGAATGCCCTCTTTTGGTCCGGCGCGCGGATTCCTAGTGTTTCTGGCGGCGACCCTGGGCTCACCGGGGCAACGGTTCTGCGATCGAAAGAGGGAGGGCGAGTCTGTACGGAACACACGTCTAGGTCGCGCCGGAGCGCCCTAGATCTGCGGCCTTTCAACGCAACGCGAAAGAGGGAGAGCAATTGATGGCTAGGCGTCTAGCAGAGACGAAGGGAGCCGTTCTGCGGCGACCGCTGTTTGCAGCGGCGCTGCTCGGAACGGCCCTCGCGGTGGCGATCGCGATCTCCGGATCGGCGATCGCGACGACATCGACATGTACGAGCACGGCGACCCTTTCCGGGAGCGCGTTCGAGATCGACACGGACGCCAACCTGAAGGTCGACAACTCCAACTGCATCGACTGGCTTGCCAGCGGAGCCAATGGCGCTCCATTCCGGTCCGGCGTCAGCGCCAAGAACGACCTGCCGACCGGGTCGGGCGACGACTCGTTCGGCCAGGGAACGGCGGAAGACAATCCGAACCCGACGATCGTGGACGGCTCGATCCCGCCGAACAAGAGCGACCTGAAGGCCTTCGGCGTCTTCTCCGAGGTCGGCGAGTCGAGCACTGCGAACCCGTCCGGCAAGTTCCTCGAGCTGTTCTGGTCCCGGGTACAGAACCCGTCCGGGACGACGAACATGGACTTCGAGCTGAACAAGGAGTTCTGCGACGGAACGGCGGCGCACTGCGCCAACAACGGCACGTCCAAGGCTCCCGTCTACGTGACGCCGAAGCGGGCGGTCGGAGACAAGCTGATCTCCTACGACCTCTCCAAGGGCGGCACGGTGCCGACGATCTCGATCCGCACCTGGACCGGGACTGTCTGGGGAGCGGCGACCGTCATCAGCGGCGGCGCGAATGCAACCGCCCTGGGCTCCGTCAACACGAGCACGATCCCGGCGACTCAGACCGGCGGGACGTCCGGCGGCCTCACGGCCAGCCTCGGGCAGCAGGACCCGTTCACGTTCGGCGAGGCCTCCCTCGCCTACAGCGCGATCTTCGGCGGAAGCACGACGTGCGGATCGTTCGGGTCGGGCTACCTGAAGAGCCGGTCCTCCGACTCGTTCAGTGCCGAGATCAAGGACTTCGTCGCGCCTGAACCGGTCACGATCAGCAACTGCACCACGCTGACCACGAACGCGACGGCAAGCGTGACGATCGGCAGCCCGATCAGCGACACGGCCACGCTGAGCGGGGCGACCAGCAACGCCGGCGGGACGATCACGTTCCACCTGTTCCCGAGCCTCGCCGACTGCAATGCGGGCACGAACGAGGTCACGACCAGCCTCACCCCGAAGACGGTAAGCGGCAACGGCAACTACAACTCGGGCAACTTCACCCCGAGCGCCGTCGGCACCTACTACTGGACTGCTGCCTACAGCGG
>JBIOYJ010000062.1:0-12776 GCA_044870105.1 Gaiellaceae bacterium
CGCAACACCGTCGTCGGCGCGCCGTTCCTGAAGGCCGAGCACTATCCGGTCTTCGACTGCGCGATCGGCGACCGGGCGATCCACTACATGGGGCACGTGAAGATGATGGGCGCAATCCAGCCGTTCATCTCGGGCGCGATCTCGAAGACCGTGAACATGCCGGAGCACGCCTCGATCGACGACGTCGCGCAGGTGTACGTCGACGCGTGGAAGCTCGGCGTGAAGGCGATCGCGATCTACCGCGACAACTGCAAGGTGGCGCAGCCGCTGTCCGGCAAGGGCGAGAAGGCGCAGGGCCTCCTCGCGCCCACCGGTCCGATGACCGCCGCGCCGAAGCGCCGCCGCCTGCCCGACGACCGCACCGAGATCGGCCGCAAGTTCCGCGTCGGCGACCACGAGGGCTACATCCACGTCGGCATCTACGACGACGGCAGCCCGGGCGACATCTTCGTCGACATCGCCAAGGACGGCACGACAATGGCCGGCCTGATGAACTCGCCCTGCATCGCGGTCTCGATGGGGCTCCAGTACGGCGTCCCGCCCGAGGTCTACGTCTCGAAGCTCTCGCACATGCGCTTCGAGCCGAGCGGGCTCACGAACGACGCCGACATCCGTGCGGCGAAGTCGATCGTCGACTACATCTTCCGCTGGTTCGGCAAGAAGTTCCTCACGGTCGAGCAGCAGGAGCAGGCCGGGATCCTCTCGCCGGAGGTGAAGGCGCGGCTGGCCGAGCGCTACGCGAACGGCGACGTGGTTCAGTCAGCGGAGGAAGCGGCCGAAGTCCCGCCGCCCGGTCAGACAGCGCTCTTCAATCAGTGGGAAGACGCCGTCGAGTGCGCCAAGTGCGGCGGCCGGATGGTCCGGACAGGCTCGTGTTACACCTGCCGCGACTGCGGGACTAACACGGGCTGTAGCTAGCCAAGGTTCCTCGTCGGAGCGGAGACGCGGCCCGACCCGCGGATGGGCCGGGCCGCCTCCCCATAGTCAGCTCAGAGCCCTGCGCACTGGCCGGTCTTGCGACCGGTGACCGCGTTCGGGCTTCCCTCGGAGTCGCCGATCTGCGGCGCCGGCGAATTGCCCGCGCAGTTGAGGTTGCCGTGGATCGTGTTGGTCACGTACTCATTCGCGTCGGGATCGGGCAGCACGTTTCCGTTCAGATTCACGCTGCCGTGGACGGTGTTGCGGATCAAGCCGAACCAGAACCCGTCGTATCCCTCGACGGTCGCGCCGCCGTTGATCACGTTGTCCTCGATCGCGTTCCAGGTGACGCCGAACGGAGGCCCGAACGGGCCCGAGCCGCCGTGGATGTCAACGCCGCCGTTGATGGTCGTGAAGTGGATCTGCACCGACGCCGGGTCCGTGGCGTGCACGCCGCCCGAGATAACGCCGGTCGGCACCGGGTTCTCTTCGCTGCCGAGCGCGAACGTCGCACCCGAGCCGACGAACAGGCCCCCACGGATCGTGACGGGGCCTTCGCTCAGGCAACTCGCGCCGGCCGTTACGACAACGCGGTGATACGTACCCGGAGCCAGGACTCCGGTGCAGGTGGTGGTGTTCCCGGCCGCAGTCGCCGGCAGGGCAACCACCAACGCCGCGGCTCCAGCTGCAAGTACCGCAAGCAAATGCAGATAGGTCTTCATCAGCCCTTTCTTGTCGCAGGTCCCTGCCCGGGGCGGCACCCTACGCAGCGCCGCCTCGCCGCCGCAAGCGACTACCGGCGCGGCTACTTCGGCCCGTACTTCAAGACGACGATCCTGAAGCCGAAGCGCGTCCTGTCCACGAGCTCCAGCGTCGCCCACACGCCCTCGAACAACCGATCGCCGCTACCCACCACCTCCGGGAACAGCCACAGGTGGTACTCGTCCACGAGCTTCGCCTCAAGCAGCGCCTGCGAGAACTCGCCGCTGCCGACCGCGCGCTACCCGCGGGCCACGGCGAACAGCTGCCAGGTCCCCGGAATTCCCTTCAGCTCGTGCGAGCCGCGGTCCTCGACGCCGATTCCCGAGCCGGCGACGAGGTCGCGGACCGTCTGCGAGACGAGGATCTCGTTCGGGCCTGCATTCGCCGCTACTCGCGCGCCGATCGAGACCGCCACGCCTGTGACCTTGTCCTCGTGCAGCTCGCACTCGCCGACGTGGATGCCGATCCGCGCCTGGAGACCGAGGCCGTTGACGCCGGCGACGATCGCCTCCGCAGCGCGAATAGCGCGCGCGGGCCCGTCGAAGGTCGCGAAGAAACCGTCTCCGGCCGTGTCTCGCTCCTTTCCTCGGTAGCGACCGAGCTCTCGTCGGACGAGGGCGTGGTGCTTTGCAAGGAGGTCGCGCCAGGCCCGATCGCCGAGCGCCGCCGCGCGTTCGGTTGAACCGACGATGTCCGTGAACATGACCGCGGCCAGAACGCTGTCGATGACTTCAGGCGGTTCTTCTCCCCCAACGAATCGCTCGATCTCGTCGAAGACCTCCTCTGAGAGCGAGATGTCGAAGTAGTCCTCGCCAGAGACGCGCATCGCCTGGGCGCCCGGGATCCGCGAGGCGACGTCGAGCGACGACGTCTCCTCCGGCTCCCGATAGAGGACGAGCGTCGGAACGCGCACAGCCGGCAGGACCTCCCGAAGATCGGTCTCGAAGAAGGCACGGTTCAGCGCGTATGCAACCGCCGGGCTGGCGCCGACTCGCAATGAGTTGGCGAACCAGCGTCGATGTTCCTCATCTCCGGCGAGACTGGGGTTGCCCGTTTCGAGCAGGTAATCCGCGTACTCCTGAGTTCCCCAACGCTCGCGCAGCTCACTCAGCTGGCGGAGCGCAGTCTCCTCGTCGAATGTCCACCCCTGCGCCTGCGGGTGGAAGAGGATCAAGGCCCGCGCACGCTCCGGATACGTAGCCGCGAACAAGCTCGCCATTCCACAGCCCTCGTGCGACGCCAGAACGACCGGATTCGGCGAACCGGCGGCATCCAGAACCGCGCGCAGATCCTCCATCCGCGTCTCGAGGTTCGCGAACTGGCCGCCTTGGTCGGAAAGGCCGGTGCCGCGCTTGTCGAACAGGATCAGCCGAAACGAGCGCGCGAGCCGCTCGTAGAAGCTGCGCTGGCGGGGGTACTCCCAGTCGTAGACGAGGTTGGAGACGTAGTCGGGCACGTAGACGAGGTCAACGTCTCCGTCTCCGACCACCTTGTACGCGATCGCCACACCGCCGTTGCGCACGTACTGGATGTCGCTGCCCACGCGAGGATTCTCGCGCGAGGAACTACTTCGGTGCGTACTCGAGCACGACGATTCCGGAGCCGAAGCGCGTCGTGTCCACGAGCTCCAGCGTCGCGCGAACGCCCTCGAACAAACGGTCGCCCTGACCCACCACCTCCGGGAAGACCCAGAAGTGGTACTCCTCGACGAGCTTCGCCTCCAGCAGCGCCCGCGAGAACTCGCCGGTGCCGTACTTGATGATGTTCTGGCCCTCCTGCGCCTTCAGCGCCCGCACCGCCTCGATCACGTCCCCTTCCAAGACCGTCGCGCTCCACTCCGCCTCGCCGGGGGGCAGGGTCCGCGACGCAACGTATTTCGGCACCGCGTTGAACCGGTCGGCGAACTCGCTCGTCCCGGCCCGCTCGGGCCACGCCTGCTTGAAGCCTTCGTACGTCTTCCGCCCGAGCAGCATTGCGTCGGCGGCGTAAAACAGCTCCTGCGAATACGCCGCATGCTCGTCGTCCCAGTACGGCGGGCTCCACTCCTGCGGGTTGCTGATCACCCCGTCCAGGCTCATGAAGGTCGACTCCACTAGCTTGCGCATCAGTCCTCCTTTCCTGTCCGTTTCTCGTAAGACTCCGCTCCGATCGGCAACTCATCGAAGGAGCCCGCATGGCTTACATGCTCACCCGCATCGACGTCCGCGACTACGACGCCTGGAAGCCGATGTTCGACCAGGACCAGCCGGGCGCGCGCAAAGACTCGAAGGGCTGGCGGCTCATGCGCAACGTCGACAACCCGAACGAGGTCTTCATCCAGGTCGAGTTCGCGTCGACCGACGAGGCGAAGAGCGCGCGCGAGCGGCTGCTCGCCTCCGGCGTCCTCGACCGCTTCGACGACAAGACGGGACCGACAGTCGTCGAGGAAGCCGAGCTCGTTGAGCGTTGAGATCCGCGACGTCGCGCCGGGCCTCTGGATCTGGCGCCTCGAGCACCCCGGCTGGAGACAGGGCCTCGACTGGGAGCCGACCGTCACCTCGACGTGCGTCGAGTCCGGCGGCGAAATCGCCGTGTTCGACGCGCTCGCGCCGCCGGACGACGCGGACGAGGTCTGGGCCCGGCTCGACGCGAAGCCGCCGACGCTCGCCGTCGTCCTCAAGCCCGACCACGTCCGCGACGTGGACCTGTTCGTGCGTCGCTACGGCGCGCGCGGGTACGGACCGTGGCTCTTCTTCCGCGACGACATTCCGGAGACCGAGCTTGAAGAGATCGAGCCGGGCACCGAGCTTCCGGGCGGCCTCGTCGCCCTCTACGACGGCCGCGGCCGCAACGAGACGCCGCTCTGGCTGCCGGAGCAGCGCGCGCTCGTCTTCGCCGACGCGCTCACCGCGCCGGGCGGCGAGCTTCGCGTCTGGTCGACGCCCTGGCATGGGCAGCGGGTGCTTCCGGCCCTGCACGCGCTCCTCGAGCTCCCCTTCGAGCACGTCATCGTCGCCCACGGCGAGCCTGTGCACGACCGCGCGGCTTACGAGCACGCCCTCGAACTGCCGCCCTGGCAGGAATAGATGGAGTACTTTCGAGACGTGCGCGGTGAACGGCAGCGGCTGATCGTCCGCTTTCGCGCGGGTCCGGCCTGGAGCAGCGGCCCGCCGGAAGAGCAGCCGGGCTGGGACGAGCATGCGGAGTTCATCGACGACCTTGTCGAGCGCGGGACGATGGTCATGGACGGGCCGCTCTCCGACTACTCCGGCTCGGTCTCGCTCTGGGAAGGCGTCACCGTCGAGGAGGCACGGCGGATCGCCGCAGACGACCCGTTCATGAAGAACGGCGTCTTCGTTCTCGACGAGATCCGCGAGTGGAAGATCTACGTGGACGAGCTCACCGGCTCGCCCGCGCCCAGCTAGAGCTCGCCCGGCTTCGCGTAGCGGTAGAAGAAGCGGTCGAGGCCCTGGCTGATCGCGCTCATGAAGGCCAGGTGATCCTCGAGCATCCGGGCGTTTTCGAGCCCGCCGAGTGAGACCGGCTCGTAGCCGGCGTCGCGAATCAGCTGCTCCGCCACTTCCTGCGCGTCATCCTCGGCCGCGTACAGGCAGCTCGGCGGCACGCGCTGCGCGTCGATCTGGTCGTACAGCGCGGCGTAGTTGGCGTTGAACGCCTTCGCGACCGGGCCGCCGACGATCGACTTCACCTCGTGCGCGAGCGACTCGAACTCGTCGTTGCGGCCGCCGAAGGCGTTCGTGGCATCGATCGTCACGTTCCCCTCGAGGCCGCTCACCTTTCCGAGCGCATCGGCGATCGAGCCCGAGGGAACGGCAACGAGGACGGCGTCGGCATCCGAGCCGTCGCCGCCGTCACGGCCGAGCTCGGTACACCTCGTGACCGGCCTTCTGCCAACGGCGCGCCAAGCCGCCGCCGACGTTTCCCCTGCCGACGATCGTGATCTTCACGAGACAATCCTACGGAGTCCTGCTCACCGCCCGCCGGAAATGCCAGAGGCCTCGCAAACGTTCTAGTAGTAGGACGCGAGCGGCGTACTAAGCCTCTCCCCCTGGCGACCAAGCCGCTCCGTCCGTCGCGACTACGAAAGGAACCACCATCAGCACCAAATTGGAGACCCCCGAAATCCAGACTCTGCTCGAAGACGCCGACGAGGAGAACCTCGGCGAGCGCACGTTCGAGGCCGACGACCTGCCTGCCTCGGCAGACTCGCTGGCGCTGTTCCTGAACGAGATCGGCCGCTACCCCCTGCTGACCGCGGCGGAGGAGGTCGCGCTCGCCAAGCGCGTCGAGCGCGGCGACCGCGCGGCGAAGGAGCGGATGATCAACTCGAACCTGCGCCTGGTCGTCTCGATTGCCAAGCGCTACCGCGGCCACGACGTGCCGTTCGGCGACCTGATCCAGGACGGCGTGATCGGGCTCAACCGCGCGGTCGAGAAGTTCGACTGGCGGAAGGGCTTCAAGTTCTCGACCTACGCCACCTGGTGGATCCGCCAGGCCGTGCAGCGCTCCGTTGCCGGCCAGGGCCGGACGATCCGCGTCCCGACCCACGTGCACGAGCGCCGTCAGACGCTTCGCCGCCACGCGCGGAAGCTCGAGACAGAGCTCGGTCGCGAGCCGACCTACGAGGAGCTCGCGAAGTCAACCGGCTTGGAGCTTCGGCACGTCGAGGAGGCTCTCGGCATCGCGGAGGCACGCGTCTCGCTGAGCGCACCCGTCGGGGACGACGACGGCGAGCTCGTCGATCTCTTCGCCGACGAGGCCGCCGACAGTCCGGCCGAGCTGGCCGAAGACGCTCTCCGCGCGCGCGCGGTCCGTGAGGCGCTCGCCGACCTGCCGGAGCGGGAGCGCCGAGTGCTGGAGCTCCGCTTCGGCGTCGACGTCGAGCCGCAGTCGCTGGAGGCGATCGGCAAGGAGCTCGGCCTCACGCGCGAGCGCGTCCGGCAGCTCGAGGCGAAGGCGCTCTCGAAGCTCGAAGAGGGCCTGGCCCGAGCCGCCTAAGTGCCGCTGGGGCCCCGCGCCCAACGCGGGGCCCCTCCCGGCAGTCCTACGTCTCCGACTCGACGACCCCGATCACGTGTCCCTCAGGGTCGTTGAAGAGTCCGATCGTGACCATGTCCATGGGCTTCTCTGGGCCCATGATGCGCGTCCCGCCGAGGCTCTCGGCCTTGGCGAGCGCCGCTTCCACGTCCGGGACTTCGACGTAGAAGGTGACGTGACCGGGATATCCCTCCGGGCCTCCTCCGACGCCGCCGCCGATGCCGACCCCTTCGGCGTTGGTGTTTCCGTCGCGCGACACCATCCCGTAGCCCATCGGGTTGTTCGCGTCGATCTGCCAGCCGAAGAGCTCGGAGTAGTAGCTCCGCAGCTTGTCGGCGTCCTTGCCGACGACCTCGAAGTGGACGACGGGCTGTCCCATCCTTTCTCCTTTCAGTTTTGGGGTGGATTACGCCGTGGCGAACCGCTCGGCGGCGCGGGCCCGCTTGCGCTCGGCCTCGACCTCCCGGTCCTTCGGCGGGGCGGACGTGACGAGCGCGTCCACGAGCCGCCGCGTCGCGCCGGCGATCTCGTCGACGGCGCGGTCGAAGGCTTCCTCGTTCGCCCGTGAGGGCTTGTTGAACCCGCCGATCTTGCGCACGTACTGAAGCGAGGCTTCCCGGACCTCTTCGTCGGTCGCGGGAGGCTCGAAATTGAAGAGCGTGTGGATGTTTCGGCACATGCGCCTATCGTACGGGCAGCGAGGGAGCCTGCGAGAACCCGCTGCTACGCTGTGTATTCCACGAGCGAGTACGGGTCGGCGCGAACGCCTCCGATCTACCGTTCACGAAGAGGTAGGAGGAGGTGTTTTTTTATGGCGACCGGAACAGTCAAGTGGTTCAACGATGCGAAGGGGTACGGCTTCATCAGCCCCGAGGATTCGGGCAAGGATCTCTTCGTTCATCACAGCGCGATCTCAGGCGAGGGCTTCAAGTCCCTGTCCGAGGGCGCGAAGGTCCAGTACGACGCGGCCGAGGGCGAGAAGGGCCCTGAGGCCAAGAACGTCGTTCTGCTGGCCGAGTAGCAGTCGCGAGCGGGCGCGCGCCGCGAGCCGGCGCGCGCCTCGCACCGGCACGCGCCGATAGGGAACCCGAACAGGAGGGTTATATGGCTCGATCCAAGAGGCAGCAGACGGCGGCGAAACGGAACCGGGAGCAGGCCGTCAGGGAGCGCCGCACTCTGAAGCGCGAGCGCAAGCAGGCAGCCGCTGCCGAGCGCGCCGCCGCACAGGAGGGGAACGGCGCCGCACCCGAGGCGGCCGTCGACGACGCACCCGAGGCGGCCGTCGACGACGCACCCGAGGCCGTCCACGACGCCGCGGTCGTCGAAGAAGAAAAGACCGAGCTCGGGTAGCGCCGGCGCGGCCCTCGGTCGCCGGCTACATCATTGATTCCACTTGTCGGCCGTCCGCTTGCGGTGGCCAGCGCTCTTTGCACGCACGCTCGTGACGTCGGGCGGCGTCTTTGCATCGAAGATCTCGCCCTGCGTATTTGCCATCTCGCCGTGCGACCGGCGGGCGGAGAATCTCTTGCCGAATCGCTGCATCCTGCGGAAGAACCTGTTCATCTCACACTCCCCCACGGATAGGTCTCGCGTCGGCCGCCCGTTCGAGCAGCCCCCGCACTTCCTCGTCGCTGGTTTGTGAGAAGTCGTCGTACCAGAGGCCGACCGCGTAGAACGGTCTCGGCATCGCGGCGCAGACGATCTCGTCGACCACGTCGCGGAACTCGTCGCACGTCTCCGCCGCGGCGACCGGAACCGCCACGACGATCCGCGCCGGGCTCAGCTGGCGCACGGCCTCTGCGGCCGCCCGCATCGTGGAGCCTGTCGCGAGCCCGTCGTCGACGAGGATCACGGTCTTGTCTCCGAGGTCGAGCGGCTCCCGGTCCCCCCGATACGCGGCCTCACGACGCTCCAGCTCGCGCTGCTCTGCCTCGGCCGCGCGCGAGATGTCCTGCTCGGTGATGTCGAGGCTCTGGATCGCCTGCCGGTCGAGCACCAACACGCCTCCGCTTGCGATCGCGCCCATCGCGAGCTCTTCGTACCCGGGTACGCCGAGCTTCCGCACGACGAAGACGTCGAGCGGCGCGCCAAGCTCCTTCGCCACCTCGTAGCCGACGGGGACGCCGCCACGGGGCAGCGCGAGCACGACCACGTCGTCCCGGCCGCCGTACTCGCGCAGCAGCTCGGCGAGCAGGCTTCCCGCCTCCGCTCGGTTTCGGAAGCGTCTGTTCTCCATTTCTACGTTGGAGCTACCCGCTTGGGGTCGAGGCAAATCGGAGGACGTTAACCTCCCGGCGTGGCGGTCAACTACGAAGTAGTCACGGTCAACCGAACCGGCCGGGAACGCAAGCATCCGTACACGGCCGACGAGGAGCTGAAGCCCGGCGCCGTGCTCCGTCTCCACGGGCGCGACTGGCTGATCGACCGGGTGGAGAATGGACGCGTCCTCGGCAAGCCGGCGCGGTACCGGCTCCGTCTCCGCCATCCCGACGGGCGCGACGAGCTGGGCGCCTTTCGGCGCTACCGGCCCGACGCGCCCGGGGTCGGCCATACGTTCACGACGCTCGAGGACGGAAATCCCGCGAGCTGGGAGATCGTCGACCAGCAGCTCGCGCACGACGAGCAGGGCGAGCCCTACCTCGAGCTGCTCGCGGAGCGCGACTACGGCGAGCTCGAGCAGCTTCCCGACCACGAGCTCGAGCACGCGCTGTCCAGGCGCGAGGAGCTGCCTGACGCGGTGGCCGCGATCTTCGCCCGCGCGGAGCGAGAGCGCCTCTCCCTCGAGCTGATCGCGCTCGAGCCGGGCGAGGCGCCCGACTGGAACGAGGCGCAGGAGTACATCGACGCGCTGATCCTCGAGGAGATCGAGGACGACCTGCTCGAGCAGTGCGGCGTCGATCCGGACCGGGATCCCCGCGAGACCTGGCTCGAAACGGTGAAGGAGCGGCTCCGCGCCGATCTCGAGGCCTTTCGCGACGACGTCGATGGCGACCACGACGAGATCGAGGAGTGGGACTTTCGCGACGGGCGGGTCTTCGCCTCGGTGGGAACCGAGGCCGACGAATCCAACCCCAACGCCGGGCACGGCTGGATGACACGGCTCGTCGACGTCAGTGCCCTGGCGGCGGCAGGTTTTTCGCGCGTTCGCAAGGCCGAGCTTCAGGTGTAGCTACCTGCGACCCAGCGCGATCCCGGCGCCCGCGAGCACGCGCGCGACGAACTGGCGCTTCCCTGCCGTGTACTGCTCGACGTCCACCGGATACTCCGCGGCGAGACGTCGTTTCAACGTCTCGTATTCGGCGGCCAGCTCGCGGTCCGCCCGCAACGCGTCGCGAAAAGCCAACCGCTCGCGCCACAGGTCGCTGCCGGGCTCGGTGAGATGCAGGTGGTGCGTTCGCGGCCACGCCTCCGAAGAGGCCGGCTTGCCGAACCAGTGCGTCTGCGGCCGGTGGAACGCGTACTCGTAGCCCTCCTCGCGAAGCCGTTCGAATGCGCCCCGGGCCTCTTCGAGGTCTCGGACGCCGGCGACGATGTCGATGATCGGCTTCGCCGCCAGGCCGGGAACCGCGGTCGATCCGACGTGGTGAATCCCGCCATCGAGCCACGGCGCGAGCAGACGCTCGAGCAAAACCCGCTCCTCCTCGAAACGGCGGGGCCACGCCGGATCGTACGGAACGACTCCGATGATCTCGCCGCCCACGCGGCGAGCGTACCCCGCTGAGTACTACTTTCGGCCTGCGGCGCGCCCTCGCTGAGCGTGGAGTTCTAGCCCGCGGCGGCGGCGCATCCGCGGCAGGGCTACCCGGACTTGGCGTCGGCGGGCCGGTTCTCGTTCTTCTCGAACTCGAGCATCAGCCGGCGGAGGAGCGAGTTGAGCTGCTTCTTCTCTGCATCGCTCAGCGCGGCCGCGACGAGCTGCTCCTTGCGCGCCTGGACACCGACCGTGTCCTCGTAGAGCCGGCGGCCATCTTCGGTCGCTTCCACCTGGATCCCCCGCCTGTCGTCCGGATCCGGAAGCCGCCGAATCAGCCCGGCCTGTTCGAGCCGGTCGAGCCGATTCGTCATCGCCCCGCTCGAGAGCTCCATCAGCTTCGCCAGCTTCCCGGGAGACGTTCGGTATGCCTTATCGGGATCCGTGCCCGGTTTGCCCCAAGGCGCCTTCCTCACAAGCAGACCCAGCAGCCTCCATTCCGCGTGATCCAGCTTGAACTCGGCCAGCGTCTCGTCAAGCGCTCGATGGAAGCGGCGGTTGAGACCGCCGATGCGATCGACGATGCCCTCGACCTCGAGATCGACCATCGGGAGCACGTCACGGATCGAGTCGAGGAACTCGTCGATGTGGTCCTGTTGCTGCGTTTTCTCCCGCGCTCCCATTGGATATAGCTTAACGTAAAACTTCTTGACGTCAAGCAATCTGGGTGTTAGAGTCTCGACGTCGAGTAATTCGATCTCAAGAGACTAAGGAGGATCGCCATGCTGTACGACGTCGAGAGCCGGACCCTCATCGCCCACGAGCACGTGGAGTTCCTCCGCACCCACGCCGAGGGCGGACGGGACCTGGGGCGCGCCGCACGACGCTGGCTCTCCGAGCGCTTGATCGGGGCCGGGAACAGGCTCGCGCCCGACTGCAAGCCGGGCCGCCGGCCTGCCCGAGCGGTTTAGCTCTCCAGCAAGGCGCGGACGGCGGTGAGCGTTTGAGCGAACTCGGGCGCCTGCGGGTCGATCGATTCGAAGTGGCCGGCGCCCTCGAGCGTGACCAGCTCCGCCTCACCGCCCGCGGCCTGCACATACGTCCTGCTCATTTCGTACGGGACCTCGTCGTCCCGAGTCCCGTGGATCAGGATCTGCCGCACGCCGAGCGGAAGCAGCTCGATCGGCGAAGCCTCTTCGTAGACCTCGGCGCCGTCGAGCAGGCGCGCGACCGCACCCTCAGGTCCAATGCGCTCGACCGACTCCCGGAGATCCGAGACGGCGGCCAGAGCGAGGACCGGCAGCTTCGCCCGTTTCGCCACCCAGAGTGCAAGGTGTCCTCCCGCCGAGTGGCCGACGAGGACGAGTCGGTCGACATTCAGCGTCTTGGCGAAGTCGACGGCGAGCGCGACATCCTCTGCGGCGCCGGGCCAGCCGCCGCCCACGTCGCCGACGGCGCGGTACTCGGCATTGAAGGTCGCGATCCCCGCGTCGCGCAGCGCCTCGCACAGATGACCGGTGTGGATCAGGTTGTACATGGCCTTCCAGGCGCCGCCGTGAAGCACGATCGCGAGCGGCCACGGGCCGTCGCCGTGAGGTAGGCGGAGATCGCCGAACTGCTTCGGCTCCGGGCCGTAGACGAGCCGCTCGTCCGCAGCCGGAGGCGGCGGTTCGGTCAGGACTTCGCTGCTGTCACGCACCTAGCTCGGACCGACCGGTCGGCGACTCCGGGGTGAGCCACAGCACGACCGCCGTCGCCGCGACCCAGACGAGGAGCGCAAGAAACGCGATCCAGGTCATGCCGCCGAGCGGGGCCGCGAACCCCTTGGCCTTTACCGCGATCCCACCGAGCGCACAGCCCACGGCGGCGACGAGGCTCACGACGCCGTACCAGCGAGGCAGAACGCGCCAAGCGGCAGCCGCTACCGCGAGCATCACGCCGACCGCGAACCAGAACGACTTCGCGGCGACGAAGCCGTCCAGTTGATACACGCTCTTGGTGACGTCTCCGCTGGCGGTGGTCGCGATCCGGGCGAGGGAACCGTAGATCGCGTCGCTGACGACTCCGAGGGTGACGCCGACGAGACCGAGGCCGAACGCCGCTCCCGCCCATGCAGTCATGCCCAGCGCGCGCAGCCGGAGCGCAATGGCGGCAATCAGCCACACGAACAGTGGGCCTCCGATGCCGCTCAGGATCACCCCGATGGTGACCGCGCGGTGGTGCTCGTTGAAGAAGCTGGCAATCTTCGCGGGAGAGTCGTCCGTGGCCGGCGGATTCCCGGCGATGAAGCCCGCGATCAGGTTCAAGACAATGAAGGCGATGCCGGCGGCGGCGCCGAGGCGTTCGAAACTCCACGTGCGCATTGCGC
>JBIOYJ010000063.1:0-3475 GCA_044870105.1 Gaiellaceae bacterium
GGCGCGCTCCTGTGGCTGGCGGGTCAACTCTCGGGCCGGCTTACGAGTGGAACCTGGCCGCCCGTGCGTCTGTCGGAGATCGGCTCGGTCGTGATCGAGTACCCGAATCATGTCGGCGATCCCGCTCGGGCCTGGCCCGCCCGCGCCCAAGACTTGGTCCCAGGGCCGTTGGCGTTCTACGGAACGTTCATGGCACTCGTCCTCCCGGTGCTTGTGGCAGCCGTGTGGTTTTCCGTTCACGGCGCCGCGCGGGAAGGCGCCGCGCGCGGCGCACGCTGGGCGGGGCGGCGCGACCTCCGCTCGCTGCGCGCGCACGGACACGACTCGGGCCGTCTGAGCCTCGGCCGCGTCAACGGCCGCCTCGTCGCGGCCGAGCCGCGGCAATCCGCGATTGTGATCGGGCCGACGCAGACGGGCAAGACCACCGGCTTCGCGATCCCGGCGATCCTCGAATGGCAGGGGCCGGTGGTCGCGACATCCGTGAAGACGGACCTTCTTCGCGAGACGCTGAACGCGCGGTCGTCACGTCGCGATGCGGAGACGTGGGTATACGACCCGACGGGCAGCACGGGCCTGCCGGGAGCGGGCTGGACGCCGCTGATGGAGTCCCTCAACTGGCAGGGGGCCCAACGCGTGGCCGACTGGCTCGTCCGCGCCGCGCGTCCGAGCAGCGCTACGAGCGACGCCGCCGACTTCTGGTACGGCGCGACATCAAAGGCGCTTGCGCCGATCCTGCTCGCAGCAGCATGCAGCGGCGGAACGATGGTGCAGGTCGTGCAGTGGGTGGACGGCCAGGAGGACGAGCCGGTGCGGTTCGCGCTCGAAGCGAACGGCGAGGAAGATGCTGTCACCGCATTTGAGGCGATCTCGATGTGGGACGAACGGACGCGCGGCAGCGTCTACGCGACGGCACAGACGGTTCTAATCGCCTACACCGACCCCGGCGTTCTGGCGTCGGCCATGACCGCCGAGCTCCGCGCCGATCGCCTCCTCGACGGCGGCCGCCACACCGCCTACCTCTGCGCTCCCGCTCACGAGCAGCGCCGGCTGCAACCACTCTTCGCAACGCTCGTCCAGGAGATCGTCAGCCATGCCTACGACCGCAGCACGGAAACCGGAAAGCCGCTCGATCCGCCGCTGCTGCTCGTCTTGGACGAGTGCGCCAACATCGCACCCCTGCGCGAACTCGCCACGCTTGCCTCGACCGGCGCCGGACAGGGAATCCAGCTCGTCTCCGTCTTCCAGGACATCGCCCAGATCAATGCCGTCTACGGCCGCGACCGTGCGCCCACCATCGTCTCCAACCACCGGGCAAAGGTCATCCTCTCTGGCATTGGGGACCCGCCGACGCTCGAGTACCTCGCCCGACTGCTCGGCGACGAGGAGGTGCGACAGGTATCGGCGACCTCGGGCACCGAGGGCCGCCACTCGACCACTGAGTCCGTCGCCTACCACAAGCTCGCGCCCGCGAACGTGCTCCGCGAGATGCGGCCCGGGAAGGGAATCCTCGTCTATGGCCAC
The DNA here is from genome assembly GCA_044870105.1 of Gaiellaceae bacterium. Classification (GTDB taxonomy): domain Bacteria; phylum Actinomycetota; class Thermoleophilia; order Gaiellales; family Gaiellaceae; genus JBKPFU01. The sequence goes on from JBIOYJ010000063.1 coordinate 1,522, forward strand.
CTACCTCCGACGCAGATCGCGCTACGTCCATGGTTCAAAGAACGCCAGCTCCGTCGACTTGCAAAGCTCGGACGGCGCCGACCGGAGGCCGCGCTATCGTGAATCGCATGCTCGAAGACCTGAGCATCCTGCCGCCCAAGCGGCTTGTGAAGGAGCTGGAGACGCTGGCTCACGAGGCGCTTCCATGCGACGCGGTGACGGTGTTCGATGGCGATCCCGACGCAGGCTTGACCGTCGCGATCCATGTCAACTCGCGCGGACGAGGTGACATTCTCGACCTCGCGCGTGTCGTCGAAGACGATCCGGCTGTGCAGGCGTCCTGCGGCTGGTCGCTCCTCCCGCCGAGCCGCCACCGCCCTCAGTGGCGCCTGCTTCTTCGGGTGGGCTTTGAACGGCCTGTGCATTGCGAGTTCACCGTAGGCTTCGACGTTCACGACCACGCGAGCGACCCGCTGCGCGCGACGCTCCCGCTCCTTCTCGCCGCTAACCGCCTCGTCTTCGCGTTGGACGGACCGGTCGACCGTGAGTGTCCACTCGTCTGGATAGCAGCACCGGTGGTACGCGAACCCGTCCTCGAGTTGCTCACGGCCGTCGGCCTTTAGCCAGCGGCCCGCCGCCGCCAGTCATCGCTCGAGTACGAGTGCACGCGGTTCGCGAGTAGGCTCGCCCCGCGGGATCTCCACGTCCGCGCGATCCGGGCCGCGTTCCGATGCGCGGTCGACCGTGCGGAACTGGAGCCTTGCGTCCTCAAGCAAGCAGACAGCCTCGGTGAGCCGCTCGTTCGCCAAAGCGATCGCATGACGTTGCAACGCGACGTCAACGCGAAGGCTTTCCTTACGGCGGCGGCGCAGCGGGCTACAGCGGCCGAGCGCGCGCTCAGCGGTCGTCAGCTTTCGCTCGGCGGCTTCGCGCGTCTTGGTTAGCGCGCTGCGCTTCTGCTCGAGCAGCCGAAGCTGTAGTTCCTCCTCCGGCGTGAGCGCCGAGCGCTCGATCTCCGGGCGTGCCTCGTGTCGTGGTCCGGACGGCAGCGGTCGTTGGTCGACGGCGAGCAGCTCGATCGCGGATTCCTCGAGCGCGCGGCCGAAGCGGGTGAGCGGGTCGCGGTCATCGAGGACGTGGAAGTCGCTTTCGTGCTCCCGCGGAGTGCCGGTGACGTAGAGGCGCGTCTGCGCACGGGCGCGCGAGAGGGCCACGTAGCCCCATTCCTGCAGGCGTGCTTCGCCGGCGCCGAGAACGAAGGCACGCTCGACAGTGAGGCCCTGGGCCGCGTGTCCCGTGAGTGCGTATGCGTGGCGGACGTTCCCCGCCTCGAGATAGCGGCGGCTCAGGTCGACCGTGGGTCCGCGGTCGGTTGCGATCGCGAGCGTGCGCCGTTCGACATCGACCCGCTCGACGGTGCCGGTCGTGCCGTTCTTGACGCCGAGCACGGTGTTGTTCCGGAGGCAGACGATGCGATCGCCGATGGCGAACTCGCGCTCTGCCACGCTGAGCCGCTCCTTGCCGAGGCGGCCGTCGGCGTCCATGAGCGAGCGGGCGAGCTGGTTGAGATCGGCGACGTCGCGGCGACGCAGGGCGAGCATGACGTTCCCGGCAAGGTCGTCGCGGGCTTGTGCCCACCAGTCAGTGAGGAGACGTCCTCGCGTCGTGACGGGGCTGTCGGAGACCACCAGCCGCTCGCGCTTCTCGGCGTAGGCGAGGTAGTCGCGGCCGACGCCGGCGCGGACGCGAGCGAGCGCTTCGCGTTCGAGCTCGTCTTGCTGACGTCGATTCTCGCGTAGGACGATGGCGCCTTCGCGCTCGACAATGCCGGCGAAGAGACCCCCGGCGCCGACGGCCGGGAGCTGCTGCGGATCGCCGATCAGGATCGCCTTTCCCTGAGCGTGTTCGACCAGCTCGAGCACTGGCGCGAGCACGCGCGTCTCCGCCATAGCGGCCTCGTCGACGACGAGCACGG
>JBIOYJ010000064.1:0-8129 GCA_044870105.1 Gaiellaceae bacterium
GGTGTCGGCGCTGGATCGAGCACTCACGCTCGCCGAGGGAGATCACATGGCCATCGCCGTCCGCCAGCAGCTGGATCTCGACGTGTCGGGAGCGCTCGACGAACCGCTCGCAGAAGACGGTGTCGTCGCCGAACGCCGACTTCGCCTCTCGTCGCGCGGCCTCGAGCGCTTCGTCGAGCTGCGACGGCTCCCGAACGATGCGCATTCCCCGCCCACCGCCGCCGGCCGCAGCCTTGATCATCAGCGGGAAGCCGAGCTCCTCGGCCTTGCCCTCCTCGACCACCGGTACACCGGCCTCTCGGGCTAGACGCTTGGCCTCGAGCTTGTTGCCCGCGCGCCGCAGCGCTTCCGGCGTCGGGCCGACGAAGATCAGTCCGGCGGCCTCGACCGCCTCGGCGAAATCGGGGTTCTCCGCGAGAAACCCGTAGCCGGGATGGACGGCCTCGGCGCCGGTCTGCTTCGCAGCCCTGATGTGCTCCTCCGAATGCAGATACGACGAGATCTCGACCGCCTCGTCGGCGGTGCGGCAGTGCAGCGAGCCGCGATCGTCGGACGCGACGACGGCCACCGTCCCGATGCCGAGCTCACGGCATGTACGGAAGATCCGGAGCGCGATCTCGCCCCGGTTCGCGACGAGCAGCTTCTCGAATCGCACGCCCTAAGCGTACGAAGGTCGAGCGGAGGGCCCAAGCAGGCCCTCCGCTCGAGAGAGGCACTACGGGCTCGCTCCTCAGCCCGAAGGCGGGCAAAGGAGGCCGGCAAGGAGAGACCCGAGAAGGCCCTTGCTGGAGTCAGCTGTGATCACGAGGTGCACGGTGTCCAGGTGGACCATCAGGCCGAGCAGGTTCAGATCGAGCGGCCCGAGGGTCAGGTCGAGGATCGGACAGATCACCGCGCTCCTCGCGGTGCCGAACGTCGACGCCGTGCCCGAGGTCCCCAATGGCACCGCGAAACCGACGCCCCTCGCGGCGAGACCGCTCGTCCGAGCGGCTCGCGTCAGGGTGGCCGCACTCGCGCTGCTCGGACTACGGTCGGCAAGCGAGCACAACAGTCGGCCGAGCAGGCCTCCCTGCGAGTCGGCCGTGATCGTCAGGTGCACCTGGTCGAGGTGGACGAGCAGGCCGAGCAGGTCCAGGTCGAGCGGCCCAAGGGTCAGATCGAGCACCGGGCAGATCTTCTGCGCCGAGAAATGGCTTGCCCTGATCGCGACTCGACTCTTGAACGCCTGTCGGACGACCGTTCGCTCGCCCGTGGGCGACGTGTAGGTCGCGATCGCGGTGCCCCTTGCGATCAACCGGCGGCCGTGACGCACGAAGCGGTTGATCTTGTAGCGGACGCTCACCGTTCCGGCAGCGGCCCCCTGCGCGAGCACGCCGGATGCGTGCGCAGCCGTCGCGCTCGTCGCCCCGGAGCTTGCACTTGACGCTCCGAAGGCCAGTGTTGCGGTCACTAAAGCTACCGCTAGCCACAGAAATCTCTTCATTTCTCCCCTCCGCGGTAGAACTACAGGTGGGGAGCCTTCCCGGTTCAAAACGGGAAAAACACCGTTTTACATTCGCCACCCGGGATCGCGTTTTTCAAGGAAAGCGCGCAGGCCTTCTTGCCCTTCGGGGCTTGTTCTTTGCTCCGCAATTCGTCGCTCGGTTGCGAGCCCGTCGGGCCGCTCGAGCACGAGCCGCTTGGCGGCGCGCGTCGCCTCCGGACCGGCCGTGAGGATCTCCTTCACGATCGCCTCGACGGCGGCATCGAGGTCGTCGGCGACTTCCTGTACGAGGCCGATTCGAAGCGCCGTCTGGGAGTCGAAGCGCTCGCCGGTGACGAAGTACCGCCGCGCCGCGCTCGGGCCGATCTTCGCCAGCGCAAAGGGAGAGATCACGGCCGGCACGATCCCGAGCTTCACCTCCGAGAAGGCGAAGGCTGCATCCTTGGCCGCGACGGCGATGTCGCTGACGGCGACGAGGCCGCAGCCGCCCCCCAGCGCATGCCCGTGAACCCGCGCCACCACGGGTGCCGCGCACGAGTCGATCGTCTCCAGCATCTGACGCAGGCGCCGCGCGTCCTGCACGTTCTCCTCGTAGGACAGCTCGACCGAGGAGCGCATCCACTCGACATCCGCGCCGGCAGAGAAGCTTTCGCCCTCGCCCCCCAAGACGACGGCACGCGCATCGCCCACCTCCGCGAACGCCTCCGTCAGCTCGGCAATGAGCTCGGCGTCGAAGGCGTTACGCCTGTCCGGTCTCGCAAGCGTGATTCGCAGGACGGGGCCGTCCTGCTCCGTGCGAAGCGCCGTCATCGGGTGGGACCTTAAAGTCGGGCTGTGCTGAAGGGGACGCTCGCGGCGGCGGTGACTCCGCTCCGAGACGGGGGAGCCCGTCTGGACGAGGACGCGTTTGGGCCGCTGGTCGGCTTCCTCGCAGACGGCGGCCTGGACGGCGTCTTCGCGCTCGGGACGACCGGCGAGGGGATCCTGCTGTCGGCGGACGAGCGGCGCCGTGCCGCGGAAGCCTTCGTGGAGGCTTCACGCGACCGGCTCGCGGTCGCCGTCCACTGCGGCGCGCAGACAACGGCGGAGACGGTCGCGCTCGCGGCCCATGCGGCCGAGACCGGCGCGGACGCCGTGGCCGTGATCGCGCCGCCGTACTTCCGCCTGGACGACGAGGCGCTGCTGGAGCACTTTGCCGCGGCTGCCGGCGCGTGCGCGCCGCTGCCGTTCTACGTCTACGAGCTCGCGGCGGCGAGCGGCTACGCAGTCCCGATCTCGGTCGTCGAGGCACTCCGTGCCAGAGCGCCCAACCTCGCCGGCCTCAAGGTCTCGGACGCACCCTGGGACTCGTTCGCTCCGTACCTGATCGAAGGTCTCGACGTCTTTGTCGGACCGGAGTCGCTGATCGAACGAGGACTCGAAGCAGGAGCTGCCGGGGCCGTCTCGGCGCTCGCGACCGCCTTTCCGGAACGAGTCGCGCGCCGCGACGGCGACCTCGGGCGCCTCCGCGCGGGGATCGAGCGCTTTCCGCGGCACGCGGCGCTGAAGCACGTGCTCGCCCGCCGCGGCGTCCCCGTTCGCGAGGACGTGCGGCGACCCCTCCGGCAGCTGACCGACGGCGAGCGCAAGGAGCTCGACGCGTGGCTCGAGTCGTTGTAGCCGGCGGAGGCGCCGCCGGAGCGAGCGTCGCCTACCACCTCGCCGAGCTCGGCGCCGACGAAGTCGTTCTCTGCGACCGCGGAGAGATCGCGGGCGGCGCGACCTCGAAGGCGATGGGCGGGGTCCGGCAGCAGTTCTCGACCGCCGAGGAGGTCCGGCTCGCCCAGGCGAGCATCCGCTTCTTCGAGGAGCTCGGCGAGCCTTTTTTCCACCAGGTTGGCTACGTCTTCCTGGCGGTCACGGAGGAAGGCCTGCGCGAGCTCGAGCAGCGGATGGAACTTCAGCGCACGCTCGGCGTTCCAGTGGAGCGGGCAGAGCCGCCGGAGGGCGTGCGCGCCGACGATGTCGCCGGGGTCGTCGCCTGCTGGCAGGACGGCGTGGCCGATCCCCCCGCCGTCACTCGCGAGCTCGTCCGCCGCGCCACCGAGCTGGGAGTCGAGGTGCTGGAGCGAAAGCCGGTCGAAGAGCTCGAGTGGGACGCGGTCGTAATCGCATGCGGGCCGTGGTCGGCGGTGGTCGGCTCGCAGCTCGGCGTCGAGCTGCCGATCCGGCCGCTCTGCCGGCAGCTGCTGGAGACGACGCCGATGCCGGGCCTTCCCGAACGCATGCCGATGGTGATCGAGGCGGAGAGTGGCTTCCATTTTCGGCACCGGGGCGACAGGCTCGTGCTGGCGATGACCGATCCCGAGCCGCGCTGGGGCTTCGACGAGGTCGTCGACGCGAGCCTTTTCGACGATCGGTTAGCGCGACTGCATCATCGATATCCGGCCGCCGCCGCGGCCTCGATCGAGCGCGGCTGGGCGGGGCTCTACGACATGACCCCGGACGCACACCCAATCCTCGGCGAGGTGTCGCCGGGCGTCTACGCAGCGTGTGGGTTCTCGGGGCACGGCTTCATGCAGGCGCCCGCCGTCGGCCGTGCCGTCGCCGAGGAGATCCTCGGCCTCACGCCCTCCTTCGATCTCGGGCCTTACCGGTTCGGCCGCTTCGAAGGTGAGACGGTCTTCCCCGAGACCTTAGTCCTCTAAGTCGAATTCTTCGCCGACCTCGGGGTCTTTTCCGATCAGCTCGCGGATTCGCTCCAGCTCGCGCGTCTCCCCGGAGAACGAGATCAGCCCGAAGCGCTCGCTTGTCTCGTCCGAGATCCAGGCGTCCCCCGCGGGTAGATCGGGAAGATTGGCGCGGAGCTCGTCGAGCGTCGTCTTCGAGTCGGCGAGGTTCCAGAGCAGCAGGCGGACCGTCAACGAGGCTCGGCGGAAGGGAGCTTCGCGATCAGGTTCTTGATCCGCCGCAGGGTGTCGGCCTCCTCGTGCCCGAAGTCGTCGAGGTAGCTGTGCAGGGCGGCCTGAAGGAGGGCGAGCTCCTCGTCCGTCAGTTCGATCGTGTGCATGGGGCGATTTAACCCCAGTCGGGCGGTTCGTACTTCGTCTCGAGCGAACCGCCGAAGGTCACGAACTCGAGCCCGTCGTCGCCCGAGATCGGGACTCGGACCGCCTCGGGATCGAGGCGGACGAATCGGCCCGGCTTCAGCTCGACCTCGTCACCCGAGACGCGCAGGACGCCGGACCCCTTGACGACGAACATCACCTCCTCGTGCCGCATCCCCGCGTGGTCGTGCTCACGGCCTTCCTGGTTCGGAGGGAAGCGGAAGTAGTTGAAGCCGAAGGCGCGCGCGCCGAGCGCCCGCCGCACTTTGCGGACCACCCCGCCGGGGCCTTCCCCCTCGAGGTCGTCGACGTCGACGTAGTCGTAGTTCGCCATGAGCCCTCCTCCGGTCGGGTTCAGAACAGCAGCTCGATGCTAAGCAACACGTCACGGCCGCGACCACCTCGCCTGTCGTAGCGGTCGCGCCCCGGGCCGCCGTCGACCAGGTCGCGCGCCGTGTCGTCGCCGGCATGGAAGATATCGCTTCCGCTACGGCCGAAGAGGATGTCGGGGCCTCCTCCGGCCCAGAACACGTCGTTCCCGCTGCCGCCGTCGAGGCGGTCCCAGCCCGTCCCGCCGGCGGAGAACTTGCGCAGGCTGTAGTCGGCGACCCCGTCGCCGAAGAGCAGGTCACGGCCGGCGCGGCCGAAGATGCGGTCGTTACTGCCACCGCCGTACGCGATGTCGTTTCCTGTCCCGGCGTCGATCACGTCGGCGCGGTCTCCGCCGGAGAGGAGGTCGTCGCCGGGCCCCGCCAGGAGGCGGTCTTGCCCCGTGGCGCCTCGGTTGAGGGTGTCGTAGCCGCCGAAGAGGTCGTCGGCGCCGCGCCCGCCGACGAGCAGGTCGTTGCCGGGCCCGCCCTCGAGTCGGTTCGAGCCCGATCCTCCGTAGACCCGGTCCCGGCCGGCCCCGGCGTCGAAGGTGTCGTTGCCGCCGCCGCCGAGGAGCGTGTCGTTGCCGCCGAACGCGATCAGGAGATCGTTGCCAGACGTGCCGCGGAGCGTCTCGCGGCGATTGGTCCCGACGAGGACGCGGGGCGAGAAGACGACATGCGCCGTCCCGGGCCGCCGGAATCTCGCGTCGCCTGCATCCGAGACGCGGGGCGCGCCGACCAGCAAGTCGGCGCGGCCGTCGCCGTTCTGATCTCCCGCGCCGGCAACGGCCCAGCCGGCGTTGTCTGAGCGTTCGTAGCACTCGCAGCGCGGCGTCGTCGCCTCGATGTAGATCGAATCCAGGAGCGGCGCCGCCTGTCCGTCGCGTCCGTACACGAGCAGCGACGCGCCGCGGAACGCGTTGTTCCGCGACTCCGGCTCTGCGATCCCGGCGCCGATCAGGGCGTCAGGGCGCCCGTCGCGATTGGTATCGCCGGCGTTCGCGAGCGAAGTCGTGTACGGAGCGCGAACCGAATAGCCCGGCCAGGTGCCCGCGGCCAGGTCGACCGGCACATCGGACACGCCGAAGACGACGTAAACGGTCGACGTGTTGAGCAGGTCGCCTTCGGACTCGCTGCCTGCGAGGAGGATGTCGCCGCGGCCGTCGCGGTTGACATCGCCTGCGCCGGCGAGGTCGTACAGCGGGTACCCGCTTCCGGCGAAGATCTGGTAGCCGCGCCCGGCGAGCGCCGAGAGCGACACCAGCGCGGTATCCGATTTCCCGTAGACGACGTAGACGGAGTTCGTCTCCGCGCGGCCGGGAGCGGCGCCTCCCCCGACGAAGGCAACCTCGCTCCGGCCATCGCCGTTCACGTCGTCCACAAAGGTGACCGGCGCAGCGACATCGCCGTCGATTCGATAGCCCTGCGCGCCGAACGCGCGCAGATCGACGGTGCCGGAGTCGGCCTTCCCAAAGATCACGTAGACGTTCCCCGGGTCGGTCGCTCCGGGCAGGGAAGGCACCGTGACCGCCACGTCGGCCCGGCCGTCGCCGTTCACGTCGCCGCCGCCTGCGGCGCCGAGGCCCCGGCCGTCGATCCGGAACCCGCCGGCGCCCAACCGCCGAAGATCGACAGCAGATGTCGCCCCGCGGCCGAACACCACGTACATCGGCGGCTCGGCGTTCTCGTTCTCGCGTCGCAGAGACCGAACGATCAGGTCCGCGCGTCCATCGCCGTTGACATCGCCGGCGGGTCCGACGGCGAGGTCTCGGTCAGACGTGATCCGGAATCCCTGGCGGCGACGCAGGCGCGTCTTCAGGGAGGCCGTCGAGCGGCGCAGCGGGCCGAAGAGGACGTAGATCTCCCCGCGCCGGCGGCCGGCCGCGACCGCCACGTCCGGCTTGCGGTCGCCGTTCACGTCTCCGAGTCCCGCGAGCGAGTAGCCGGCGAGATCGTCGCGCTCGTCGCCGCGGATCTTCACGTCCGATTGGCGCAGCGACATGTTTCCGACAATTGCCCTTGCGCTCGGAACGGACGTGAGCGCAAGCAGAACGGCGACGACCGCGGTCCGAATCACATACGAAAGACGCCGAAGGTCGTCTCCGGAATGGGCGCGTTGAGCGTCGCCGAGATGCCGAGGGCAAGCACCCGCCGCGTGTCGAGCGGATCGATGATCCCGTCGTCCCAGAGCCGGGCCGTCGAGTAGTACGGATTGCCTTCGGCCTCGTACTTCGAGCGAATCTCGTCCGGATCGGCGTCGCCGACCATCGTCAGCACCGTCGCCGCCTGCTCGCCGCCCATCACCGAGATGCGCGCGTTCGGCCACATCCAGAGCTGGCGTGGGGAGTAGGCCCGCCCGCACATGCCGTAGTTCCCGGCGCCGAACGAGCCGCCGACGATCACCGTGAACTTCGGCACCTCCGCGCAGGCGACGGCGGTCACGAGCTTGGCGCCGTCGCGGGCGATCCCACCGGCCTCGTACTCCTTGCCGACCATGAAGCCGGTGATGTTCTGTAGGAACACGAGCGGCACCTTGCGCTTGCAGGCGAGCTCGATGAAGTGCGCGCCTTTCGCCGCCGACTCGGCGAAGAGGACGCCGTTGTTCGCCAGGATCCCGACCGGAAATCCCTCGATCCGCGCGAAGCCGCAGACGAGGGTCTCGCCGTAGAGCTGCTTGAACTCGTGGAAGCGGCTTCCGTCGACGAGACGCGCGATCAGCTCCCGCGGGTCGACCTGCTGGCGATAGTCGTCAGGGATCAGGCCGTACAGCTCGCCCGGGTCGAGCGCGGGCTCCTCCGCCTGCGCGACGTCCCAGGGAGCTTCCTTCCGGCGATGTAGATGGCGGACGATCTCGCGGACGAGCGCAAGGGCGTGCTCGTCGTTCGTCGCGTAGTGATCGGCCACGCCGGACAGGCGCGTGTGGACGTCGGCGCCGCCCAGCTCCTCCGCGCTGACGTCCTGGCCCGTGGCTGCCTTCACGAGCGGAGGGCCGCCGATGAAGATCGTGCCGGTGCCCTTCACGATGATCGTCTCGTCGCTCATCGCGGGGACGTAGGCGCCGCCGGCCGTGCACGAGCCCATCACGGAGGCGATCTGCGGAATCCCCTTCGCCGACATCCGAGCCTGGTTGAAGAAGATGCGGCCGAAGTGGTCGCGGTCGGGGAAGACCTCGGCCTGGAGCGGCAGGAA
>JBIOYJ010000065.1:0-9933 GCA_044870105.1 Gaiellaceae bacterium
CCTCGAGGCAGCGGAAAAGCGCGACCTCTTCCATCGTGTCGCCGACGTGCTCAGGCCCGGTGGCCGCTTCGTGCTCGCCGACGTCGTCGTCCCCGAGCAGGACGAGGACGCGGTCACGCCGACGACCACCGGCTTCGACAAGCCCGACCGCGTCGACGACCAGCTCGAGTGGCTGCGAGAAGCCGGGTTCGAACCCGAGACGACGTGGACGTGGCGGGATCTGGCGGTCGTTCGCGCCGAACTCCGTCGGTAGGATCGAGATATGGATTTCGAAACGCGCGCTATCCATGAGGGGCAGGAGCCGGATCCAGCCACGGGCTCGGTGACCGTCCCGATCTACCAGACGTCGACGTACGTCCAGGAGGCGGTCGGCGTCCACAAGGGCTACGACTACGCGCGGGTTGCGAACCCGACGCGGACGGCGCTCCAGCTCTGCCTCGCGTCGCTCGAGAGCGCCGAGCACGGCGTCGCGTTCAGCTCCGGGATGGGCGCGGTCACGACGGTGATGCATCTCGTCCAGCCGAGCGACCGCGTCGTCTGCGTCAACGACGTCTACGGCGGCGTCTACCGGCTGTTCTCGCAGGTGTACGAGCCGAAGGGCTATTCATTCGAGTTCGTCGCCGCCGACACGATCAACGAGTCGCTGCGCGAGCACCTCGACGAGCGGACGCGGATCGTCTGGCTCGAGACGCCGACGAACCCGCTGCTCAACATCGTCGACATCCGCGCCGCCGCCGAGGCCGCGCACGAGGTCGGCGCGATGGTCGTCGTCGACAACACCTTCGCGACGCCGTACCTGCAGCGGCCACTGGAGCTGGGCGCGGACATCGTCGTCCACTCGATGACGAAGTACCTCGGCGGCCACTCCGACGTCGTCGGCGGGTTCGTCGCGACGAACGACCCGACGGTCGCCGAGCGGCTCTACTTCCTCCAGAAGTCGCTAGGGGCGGTGCCGGGGCCGTTCGATTCGTGGCTCGTCCTCCGTGGCCTGAAGACGCTCGCGATCCGGATGCGCCAGCATTGCGAGAACGCCAAGCGCATTGCCGAGTACCTGACGACGCACCAGACCGTCGAGTCGGTGTTGTATCCCGGCCTGCCGAGCCACCCCGGGCACGAGATCGCCAAGCGTCAGATGGACGACTTCGGCGGGATGATCTCGTTCCTCGTCGAGTCCGAGGAGGAGGCCGTCGACCTCGTCGCGCGGACGAAGATCTGGAAGCTGGCGGAGAGCCTCGGAGGCGTCGAGAGCCTGATCGAGCACCCGGCGCGGATGACGCATGCCTCGACCGCCGACGCTCCGTTCGCCGCGCCGCGCAACCTGATCCGGTTGTCGGTCGGCATCGAGTCGGCCGAGGACCTGATCGAGGATCTCGAGGCCGCGCTCGTGCGCTCCGCCGCCGCAGCCGGAACCTGATCCGCGCCGTCGGTGTAAGACCGGCGAACCGTCGGAAGGAGTACTCATGAAGAGACTGCTGTTTGTTCCCGTGCTCGCGCTCGTTTTCGCCGCTCCCGCGCTCGCGAAGGGACCGTCCGAGGCGAAGATCGAAGGGCCCGGCATCAAGGGCGGCGCGATCAGCTTCCGCTCGGGCGGCGGCGACCCGAGTTCCGGCACGCCGTTCGGCCGCTTGGTCGAGGACGCCGGCTTCTTCCCCGCGATGTACGGCGGGACGCAGCCGAATCCGATCCTCAAGCACCAGCCAAAGGGCGCGCTCGGCCCGAAGTACAAGATCACCTACCGCGTGCCGGGCCCGAACGGAGAGACCGACACGCTCACGCAGGATCTCTATCCGTACGCGGCGGGCGGACCACTCACCTACGTCAAGGCCGGTCAGCCGTTCTTCGGCGAGATGAAGACGTACGGCGGCTGGTTCCAAGCACCGCAGACGCTGAAGACCGATCTCGTCGCGCGAGGCCTGCCGGCGACCGCCCCCAGTGCCGGCGCCTCGACGGATGACGGCTTCTGGCCGCTGTCGACCGCTCTGACCGCCACGCTCGCAGCCGCGCTTGGGCTCGCCCTGGTCGCGGCCGGCTCGATCCTGCTGATCCGACGCCGGCCGGGGGCAGCCCCCGCCGGCTGATTACGACGCTCAGCGCGGCCATGCCCATAATCCGGGCGTGGCCGCGCTCGAGCCGCTCGACCTCATGCACCTCGGCCGCGAGCGCGTCATCGGCGCGTACCTGCTCGAGACGGAGGAAGGTCTCGCTCTCTTCGACTGCGGCCCGGCGACGTGTGCGGGGACGCTGAAGAAGGAGTTGCAGGAGCGGGGCCTCGAGCTTACGGATCTGCGGCACCTGCTGCTCTCGCACATCCACCTCGACCATGCAGGCGCCGCAGGCGTGCTTGTGCGCGAGCATCCTGGTCTGCAAGTCCACGTCTCGCCGATCGGCGGGCCGCACCTCGTCGATCCCACCCGCCTCGAGAAGAGCGCACGTCGGCTCTACGGCGACGACTTCGACCGGCTGTGGGGCGAGCTCGCGCCGCTCCCTGCCGAGAACGTGCACGAGACCGGGGGGCGGGTCCTCGGGCTCGAATGCTTCCCGGCGCCCGGACATGCGTCCCATCACGTCTGCTACCTCGCGGAGGACGGGACGCTCTTCGCCGGCGACGTGACAGGCGTGCGGATTCAGCCCGCCCGCTTCGTCCTCCCTCCCACGCCGCCGCCCGACTTCGATCTCGACGCCTGGCTGCAGACGCTCGACGAGATCGAGCGGCGCGAGCCGGCCAGGCTCGCCTTGATCCACTTCGGTGTGGCCGAGGATGTCGAGCGCCACGTCGCCGAGCTCCGCCAACGGCTGGGTGAATGGACCGCTTTCGTCGAGCAGGGCGCGAGCAAAGAGGAGTTCATTGCAGCGGCAGGCGACGTACCGCCCCAGTACGAGCAGGCCATGCCACTGTGGCAGTCGTATGCGGGCCTGAAGCGCTACTGGGAGAAGGCCGCGTGAGCCATCCGGCCGAGTTCGGAGAGCTGGCGGCCTTTCGAGATCTCTACGCGGCCGCGCCCGGCGATGCTCACACGGCCGATGTCGGCGGCGCCGTCTGCTTCGCCGTTCCGGCGCTGCCGAGTTCGGCCATGTTCAACCGCGTCCTCGGGCTCGGGGTCGAGCGCCCTACAACCGAGCGGGACCTGGACGAGATCGCCGCGTTCTTCGGCGAGGCGGGCGTCGACTACGGCATCGCACTGCATCCGCTCGCCCGGCCCCGCGAGCTCCGCGTCTGGCTCGAGCAGCGCGGGTTTCACAGCGGCTATGCGTGGGCGAAGTTCGAGCGCGGGCTGGACGCGCCGGCGGAGGTCGACACCGACCTTCGTGTCGAGGAGATCGGCTCTGAGCGAGCGGCGGATTTTGCCGACGTGTTCGTGCGGGCCTACGGCACGCCCGAGCTGTTCCGAGACTGGGCCGCGGCGCTTCCCGGCCGCGACGGGTGGCACTGCTTCGTCGCCTACGACGGCGAGACGCCTGCGGCGACCGGCGCGGTCTTCGCGCACGGCGACGTCGGCTGGTTCGGGATGGCCGGGACGCTGCCCGAGTTCCGCCGCCGCGGCGCCCAGAACGCGATCCTCGCCGCGCGCGTCCGAGCCGCGGCGGAAGCCGGCGCGAAGGCGCTCGTCACCGAGACCGGCGAGCGCGTCGAGGGCAGGCCGAGCAACTCGTACCGGAACCTCGAGCGCGCCGGCTTCGAGTTCCGCTACGTCAGGCCGAACTACCTCTCGGCAGCCGAGGCGGACACTAGCGGCACGGCGTGATCTTTCTCAGTCGGCTGCCGTCGGCGTTGACGAGGAAGATCCCGGAGCTCCGGCACAGCCGGCGCGCCGTGAAGGCGACTCGGTTGCCGCTCGGGGCCCACGCGGGGTCCTGCCCGATTGCGATCCGCTTCACCGAGGCCCCGTCCGCCTCGGCGACGTCGATCCGGCAGGGCCCGAAGGGTGAGCAGATGTTGAAGACGAGGCGGCGGCCGTCCGACGACCACTGCGGCACGCCGCTGAACGACGGGACCGAGCGCGTCAGCGTCAGCTCCGCGGAGCCGTCGGCGTTGGCGACCGCGAGCGCGACGCCGTTCGGGGTCCTGCGCCAGTACGCGATCCGGCTGCCGTCGGGCGACCACGAGGGCGCGGCGCCCTGCCGGCCGAACGGACGCAGCCCAGTCCCGTCGCTGCCGACGATATAGAGCTCCTGCGCGAGCCCGGCCCCCGCCGCCCGCGCGAACACCAGCCGGCCGTCGGGCGACCAGGCGGGCGAGCGATCGTACTTCCCGCTGGTGATCTGCCGATGGCCGGTGCCGTCGGCGTTCACGACCTGGATCGGCCCGCTGCTTCCTATGCCGGTGAACGCAAGTCGCGTCCCGTCCGGCGCCCAGGCGACGTCGGTGCCGACCCCGAGCCTTCGTTTCTCCTTTCCGTCGTGCCGCATCACGAAAAGCCCTGCGCTCGTCGTGTAGGCGATCCGGTCGCCCCGCGGCGACCAGGCGACCTGGAAGGGAACGTTGGCGAGCGTAAGCCGACGGAGCTCCCGGCCGTTCTCCCGCGCCGAGACGATCCATCCCCTCGGTCCTCGCGCGCTCACGAACACGAGATGCCTGCCGTCGGGCGACCACGAGGGTGATCCGTAGGCGATCGGCAGCGGCCGTGCAGCGGCGCCCGCGCAGACGACGGCGCAGGCGAACGCGACGGCGGCCAGGATTCTCAATTCACGCGACTCCGACTCGTTCTACGGCCGTCTCGTAGGCGCGGATGTAGTCGGCCACCATCCGCTCGGGCGCGAAGCGCTCCTCCACGTAGCGGCGGCATTCGAGTGGGTCGATCGCATCTGTCTGCTCGAGCGCTGCCGGCATCTCGCGATACGTGTCGACGATCACGCCGCCACGGCCTTCGTCGATCACCTCGGGAACCGCGCCGTGGCGGGTGGCGATCACCGGGGTCCCGCACGCCATCGACTCGATCATGACGAGCCCGAAGGGCTCCTCCCATTCGATTGGGAAGAGCGTGGCACGGGCGTTCTGGAGCAGCTCGACCTTCTCGCCGTGCGTGACCTCGCCGAGGTACTCGATCTCGCCGACGAGATGCGGCTCGACCAGCTCGTGAAAGTACCGCTCCTCCTTCGGATCCTGCTTCTTGCCCGCGAGCTTCAGCGGCAGCTCGAGCTCCATCGCAACCGCGATCGCGCGATGGGCTCCCTTGTCCGGGCTCATCCGGCCGAGGAAGAGCAGGTAGTCGCCGAGGTGCGGGTGGCAAGGGTAGTGCTGCAGGTCGAGCGCGTTCGGGCAGTTCGCGACCCAGTTGAGATCCGGGATCGGACGGCGCTGGTTGAGCGAGAGCGAGATCAGCCCGACATCCGGCGCCACGCGGCCGGTCGCCTCGTACAGGCGACCCGGCTCGCCGATCAGGGGGCCGTGCACGGTGTGCAGAACCGGCGTGTCGACGATCGCGCCGACCGTGGCCGCCAGCGGCCCCGAGTGATCGTTGATCACGTCGAACTCGTCCGCCCGCTCGTAGCAGCTCAGCGCATGGCGCAAATCGGGCAACCAGCGGCCGATCTGCTCGCTGGGCGCCTGCTCGAACACGGAGGCGAGCTCGGCCTTCGTACGCGAGTCACCGGAGGCGAACAGCGTGACCTCATGGCCGTCGTCGACGAGTCCATTCGCGAGCAGCGACACCACCCACTCGATCCCGCCGTAGCCGGTGGGCGGGACGGCGAACCAGGGCGGCGCGAGGATCGCGATTCTCAGGGCGCTACGCCTCCTCGACGATTACCCGCCCATTATCGATGCGCACGTCCCAGAGCCGGTCGAAGGCGCGCACGCCCGCCAGCCGCAGCGACCTCCCCGCCCACGACGGCAACTCGTCCGGGAGCCTCGTGATCAGCTGGTGGCGCGCACGATCGGGCTCGATCCCGAGCAGGACCTGGAGCAAAAGGACCGGCGTGCCTGCGGCCCACGCCTGTGGGCGAGCAGCGGTCGGATAGGCGATCGGGAACGGCGTCTCCGAGCGGGAGAGCCCCGCGAACACCTCGGGCAGCTGATAGTCGAAATGGCGCGCCGCGGTCAGCATCCGGCGCACGATCCGCTGCGCCTCGGGCCACCGCGAGTACCTCGCCAGCCCGTGGGCGATGAGCGAATTGTCGTGCGGCCAGACGGTCCCGGTGTGGTACGAGAGCGGGTTGTAGCCCGCGTCGCCCGACGACATCGTCCGCACGCCCCAGCCAGACCAGAGCTCTTCGCCCATCAGCTGGTCGACGACGGCGTCGACCCGCTCGGCCGGAACCATCCCGCTCCAGAGCAGATGGCCCATGTTCGAACAGACTGAATCGACCTGACGCTTCTCGCCGTCAAGGGCGAGCACGTAGCAACCGCCGCGTCTGTCGGTCCAGAACCTCTCGTCGAAGGCGCGCCGAAGCTCGTCCGCCTCCCGCTCGAGGCGCTCGGCCAGCACGCGGTCGCGCCACACCTCGCGTGCGAGCTCCGCCGTCCGCCGCTTCGCGTCGTAGACGTAGCCCTGGACCTCGCAGGGTGCGATCGGCGGCTTCGCGATCGTGCCGTCCGAGAAGCGCTGCGAGTCGAACGAGTCCTTCCACGACTGGTTGTCGAGACCGCGCTCGGTCCGCCGCTCGTATTCGACGAAACCGTCGCCGTCGCGGTCGGCGAAGCCGTCGATCCAGCCGAGGGCCCGCATCGCGGGCTCCTTCAGGTCGCGCACCATCGCGGCGTCGTCCGTCCAGCGCCAGACCTCCGAGAGCAGGATCAGGTACAGCGGGGTGGCGTCCACGGTCCCGTAGTAGTTGTGGAACCACTTCGCTGCCGCCTTGCCGTTCCGGACCTCGTGGACGATCTTGCCCGGCTCGGCGTCGATCTCAGGATCGTCCGCGTCTGCCTGAAGCTCCGCGAGCACCTCCAGCGCGCCGCGCGCGAGCTCGGGGCCGAACAACAGCGTCTGCAGGCACGTGATCAGCGTGTCACGGCCGAAGACGGTCATGAACCAGGGCATTCCCGCCGCCGGCAGCCGGCCGATCTTTCCGCCGCGCCGCATCCGGAGCGAAGCGAGGTCGGACACCGAGCGGAAGAAGGACTGGCCGAGATCGTCCCAGCCGGCGCGGATCTGCGGCACGCGCAGCCGCCACGCCGCCAGCGACTCGCGCACGCGCGTCAGCTCGTCGCCGAAGCGGCGTTCCGCCGCTCGCGGGACGATCTTGTCGCCGTCCAGCGAGGGCACGATGTCGATGCGGAGCTCCCAGCGCTCGCGCGGATCGAGCGCGATGCGGTAGCTCACCTTGCTCCCGTCGACCTCGCCGCGCTCGGAAAGGATGACTTGCGTCTGCGTGCTCTCGCCGTTTCGGTCGCGCAGGACGAACTGGTTGTCCTCGGTCTCGTACTCGGGCTCGACGAGCTCGGGTAACGGTTCCGCGCGACGCGGGTCACCGAGCGCGAAGTCGTGGCTCTTGACCGAGAGGATGTCCGCGAAGTCGGAGCCGAACTCGAGCCCGAGCTCGAATTCCTGCCGCTCCATGCTCTGGTTCTGCACGACCAGCTGGTCCTGCATTCCCTCGCCGACGAAGCGCTCGCGCATGATCGAGATCGAGTCCTGCGGCAGTCCGCCCGCAAGCGGGTTCCGAACGTAGAACGCCGCCGAGAAGTACTCGACCTTCCCGGAGGAGAGCAAGAGCGGCGTCGCGCCGTTGACGGTCAGCCGCAGGCAGGAGAGGAAGCGGGTGTCCTCGCTGTAGAAGCCGTGGGTCTCCCGGTCGACATCTCCGAGCTCATCGCAGATGCAGAAGGTCGAGCCTTCGAGGATGGTCAGAGCCAAGCCTACGGCTCCTAGGATCCCCTGAGAATACGAGCAGGGCTCGACTGCGCAAGGGCCTTCACGACGAGCTCGTCGACGTTGACATGCCGCGGCCTCGTCACGGCGAAGAGCACGCACTCGGCGATGTCCGCCGGCCGCATCGCCTCCACGCCCTTGTAGACAGCGGCGGCTTTTTCCTCGTCGCCGCGGAAGCGCACCTTCGAGAAGTTCGTCTCGACGAGCCCCGGGTCGATGGTGGTCAGCTTGATCGGACGGCCGAGCAGATCCTCGCGAAGCGCATACGTGAACCCGCGCACCGCGAACTTGGAGGTGACGTAGAGGGCAGCGTTGTCGTAGGCCTGGCGTCCCGCGATCGAGCCCATGTTGACGATGTGGCCGTAGTCGTTCAGATGCGGCAGGCAGAGGCGCGTCATCCGAACCAGCCCGTGGACGTTCGTCTCCAGCACGACCTCCTCGTCCTCTTCGGTGCTCTCGTCGAATGGATCCCGGCCGAGGCCGAGTCCTGCGTTGTTGACGAGGATGTCGAGCTTCCCGAGCTCGCCGATAGCGAAGTCGACGAACTCCTTGCAGCTCGCGGGATCGGTGACATCGAGCCGGTGGGCGATCACGTCGTCGGCGATCTTGTCCGAGCGGCGAGCGCCGCCGGCGACCTGGGCGCCCTCGCGGACGAACGCGGCAGCGATTGCGGCGCCCATTCCGCTCGACGCGCCGGTGACGATTGCGGTCTTGCCTTCGAGTGAACCCACGAAGGGCGAGAGACTAGCGCCGCGTCAGCGGAAGCTCGATGCGGAGGCGCCTGCTGGAGCCGGCGTGCTCGACCTGGAGCGTCGTGTGCTCGAGCTGGAAACGCTCGGCCAGCATGGCAGCCAGGTTGCGCCTGACCTCGTGGCAGTCGGACTCCGGCCGTACGAGCACGTGTGCCGAGAGCGCGGGGAACCCGCTTCCAACCGTCCACACGTGGAGATCGTGGACCTCGACCACCTCCGGCGCCGCGAGCATCGCGTCCGCCACCTCTCGCGGCTCGTCCGGCGAGACCTCAAGGAGGATGCGCGTCGAGTCGCGCAGGAGCAGCGCCGCCGACCAGAAGATCAGGGCCGCGACCGCGAGGCTCGCCAGCGGGTCGAAGCGGTCCCAGCCCGTTGCGAGGATGAGCGCGCCGGCGAGTGCGGTGCCGGCGAAGGCCGCGAGATCCGTGGCCATGTGGAGAAACGCGCCGCGCACGTTCAGGCTTCTTCGGCTCGGGCGCATCAGGAGCGCGCTGGCGGCCAAGCTGACCGCGACCCCGGCGAGCGCGAGGACGAGAACGAGCCCGCCCCGCACTTCCGGTGGCGAAGCGAGCCTGCGCGCCGCGCTGTAGACGATCCACAGCCCCACCAGCAGCAGGGTGATCCCGTTCGCCTGGGCCGCGAGGATCTCGACGCGGCGGAAGCCGAACGTCCATCGACCGCGCGCGGGGCGGTACGCGACAGCCGCAGCGAACAGCGCGAGCCCGAGCGCTGCCGCATCGGTAAGCATGTGGCCCGCGTCCGCGAGCAGCGCAAGGGAGTCGGCGACGAGACCGGCGACGATCTCGCCGGCCATCAACGCGACGATCAGCGCGAGCGCGAGCCCGAGGGCGCGGCGGTCGGCCCCATGCCGGTCGTGGTCGTGTACGTGAGGCACCTCTCGATCGTAACGGGCGTATGATCGACGGCCGGGCCGCTAGAGAGGGAGTCGCCCGGTTCGCATGCGTCAGGACGACGAAGTCAACGAGTTTCACGTGGCGACCACGGTTGTGGGATCCGAGGTGGGTGTGGTCACGGCCGGCGGCGAGCTGGACATCTACACGGCGGATCAGGTCGGGGCCTCGATCGACGAAGCGAGGAGCAGCGGCGCGTCGATCGTCGTGATCGACCTCTCGGCGGTCAGCTTCATCGACTCGTCCGCGCTCGCGATCCTGGTCGAGCGGAAGAAGCGTCTGGGCGCCGACGGCGGAGAGGTGATCGTCGTGGCCGACGGTCAGCCGGTCCTGCGGGCGTTCGAGGTCAGCGGCCTCGATCGCGTGTTTCGGATCTTCGGAGACCTAGACGAGGCGCTCGAAGCGCTCTGAGGGGCAACGTCGGATCAACGTATGCGCCACAGACGCGACACGATATTGCTC
>JBIOYJ010000066.1:0-2652 GCA_044870105.1 Gaiellaceae bacterium
GACCTCGGCGCGGAACGACTCGAACTCCTCGCGCTGGAAGTAGTCGTCGACCAGCTCGTCGTAGCGGCCGAGCTTCTCCTGGTACGAGAGGTGGCTGTCGCCGAGCTCGAAGTAGTCGCGCGTCGACTGGTTGATGCGCATCAAGCGCCCGCTCGCGCAGCAGAAGACGCACCAGGCGACGAGCGCCTCGATCGCCCACGGGAAGTAGTAGTGCAGGCTGACCAGCGCGATGTCCGGGGAGGCGTTCGCGTAGTCGATCGGATGCGCCCGCCCGTCCTTGACGATCGTCTCGCACGAGTTGAACTCCCAGCGGAAGAACGCGTTCACGAGCCTGCTGATCAGCGCCACCTCGCGCTCGAGCTCCGCGGAGAGGAAATGGTGATCGAGCACGTAGCGGTGATGGCCGTCGGCCGCCGGATCGAAGTGCATCACCATCGTCTGCGGGCCGATCGAGAGCGAGCGCGTGAAGACGTCGAATTCCTCGACGGCTCCCTGGACGTGCATCATCCGCTCACTCGAGTGCTCGTAGGCGTATCGAAGCTCCTCGGGATTGGCGATCCGCGTCACGCCCACCCACATGCCGCCGTCGAAAGGCTTCATGTAGAGCGGATAGCCGACGCGCCGGCCGATTTCCTCGAGGTCGAAGGCCGGGTTGTAGCGGTCGGCCATGGGCCCGTAGCGAGGATTGTCCGGCGGCAGCCGGTGCGGGA
Source organism: Gaiellaceae bacterium (assembly GCA_044870105.1). Classification (GTDB taxonomy): domain Bacteria; phylum Actinomycetota; class Thermoleophilia; order Gaiellales; family Gaiellaceae; genus JBKPFU01. Next base: position 711 of record JBIOYJ010000066.1, read on the forward strand.
TCAGCCAGGTCTCCGGGACCTTGATCCCGAGCCGCATCATCGCGCAGTAGGCGGCATGCTTCTCCATCGCCTGGAAGGTGAATGGGTTGTTGAGCAGGTAGACGTTGTCCATCAGGGCGATCTTCTTCAGCCACTCGCGCGGCAGGTCGTACCACCAGGCGAGGCGGTCGATCACGAGCCCATATTTCGGCGTGTAGCGGAGGTCGAACGGCTCGTTGAGGATGCGCTCGGTCGGAAATTCGTGAGTCTCGCCGCGGTAGCGAACCTTCCCGAGCCGCCCCAGGACGGCCTCGAACGCACTCGGCCAGTCCTCCTCGGTCGCGAGGAGGAGGCCGATCAGATGCCGCTTGGCCATTTCGCCGAATTTAGTCTACGCCTCGAAATTCCGCCCCCTCCCGGCCGCCCGAAGCGTTAGTCCCGGGACCCTTGAGTTTTGTGCTGATTAGTGCCAGTGTTCACGTGTTCGTCTGCGGATTACGGAGGGGAAGGGGAGCGCTATGGGGCGGCCGTTCTGTTCGATTTGCATGCTTGGCCTGCTTGGCCTGCTGACGTTGGTTGGAGGGTCGACGGGCGCCTCGGGGGCCGCGGGGTCGACGTGCCTGATCACGCCTGTCGTACGCGAAACCCTCATCAATCAGGGCGGCCTTCGGTCGACCTCGGCGGCGCCGCTTCGCCTCGTCCGCGGCAAGAAGCTGCTCTTCAAGGTGTTCCTGAGCGAGCCCCAGAAGCTGCCGACTTGCGCCGGCAATGGCCATGCGATCCAGATCACGGGTGCCACTGTCAACGTCACGAACTCGGGCGTCGCCCTTCCGGGAGGCAGCGGCATCAAATCGACCCCTGAACTGCCGGCTCCGCCGTCGACGTACACGTATCCGACAGTTTCGACGTACACGGCGGCTCCGGCGCTTGATTCGACCGGAGACCAGAAGTTCACTATCTCGGGCTCGGTCCTCGCTCCTTCGACGATCACAGGTCAGTTCGACGTGACGTTTAGCGCCTCGCTGACATATCAGTCGAAGGGCACCTCGACGGGTACGTCCACTGCCGGGCCTTCGCCGGTGACGGCGTCCGCGACCACGACGGTCGAGGCGAAGGTGAACATCCACGCCCCGCGGATCCTCGCGACACCTCTCGGGTTGCCGACGAAGACGTTCGACCAAAACTTCGGCGCCGACGCGATCACGGCGATGCAGAACGGCTTCGCCGGAATCGCCGCGATGTCACCGGTCCAGGCCGGAATCGGCGACCTCCTCACCGATGCGGGTGGACTCCGCTACACGCTCAACCGCTCCGGTCTCGTCGACGTCACGAACTTCCGCAAGCTCGCGGCCGGTGCCTATCCGTCCACGGATCCGAATGCGAAGTTCTGCCTGCGGAGTGACAACTTCGGCAACGCGCTGAGCTCGGGCACCCTCGCCGCCCAGCTTGCGGGCCAGCTCGCGGCCTGGAACGCGGCCAACGGTCCGACGAATTCCACACCCGACCACACCGCCGACCTCTCCTTCGGCGTCGCCGACGGCCTGCAGAGTCTCGGCGGGGCAGACGCTTGCTACGACGGCATCGCTGCGGTCGGCGGCAGGCAGGCCGTGGGCCGCGCGATCGCCGGCCCCGCCTCGATCACGCCCGCCGTGTTCTCGATGGAGTGGGGGCACATGGGCGGGCTCGTCCCGCCCGTCCGGGACGACGACTTCAACCCGAGCCACTCGCCATACGTCACCGCCGACCGCGCGCCGGGTGACCTCAACCGGGTCTACAACCCGTTGACCGCCGGCTTCGTGTCGGACAACCACACGGTGATGGACCGCGCCGGAACCTGGAACGGCGACAACACCGTCTTCGAGCGGGACGACTACGAGTGGCTGTTCTGCGCACTCGGTGGCACCGCGACGACCGAATGCAAGAACGCCGTCCCGTCGCCGCTTGGGACGACGACCGGCGTGGC
>JBIOYJ010000067.1:0-13242 GCA_044870105.1 Gaiellaceae bacterium
TCGTCGCGCTCGACGCCGAATCGACCGTCGAGACGGTCGCCGACGGGATGGCCGCGCACCCGACGCTCTCCGAAGCGATCAAGGAGGCGGGGCTCGTCGCGCTCGAGCGCGCGATCCATCTGCCGCCGAAGCGGCGCGCCAAAGCAACCGCCTAGCCAGCGCCGGTGCTGCGGCCGAGGCCCCGTTTCATGGGCGTGACGCCGGTTTTCCACAGGTTGTCAAGGACCGGTGGAAAACCACCTACGCCCACCTGTGGAAACTGTGGAAAACCTCTCTCACCGCGGCGCCGCAGCGTCGGGCCCGCAGAAGCGGCGACTATAGCGATCCTCCGCGTACCTGTCGAAGTCTCCGTGCGCTAAGAGCGGGAAGTTTCTGACGCCGCCGTATCCGCGCGGCGCGATCGGCCGTTCTCGCAGCATGGAGACTGCACGGGCGGCGCCTGGGCGGCGGCGCCGACAAAGCAGATCTCTGCGCCCGGTAACGGCACTGAGGGTAAGGCGCAGCCCCGTCGACCGTGCCTTCGAGCGGCTGTACAAGGAGCACGTCGGCGCCGTCTACCAGTACGCGCTGGCCGTGCTGACGAACCCGGCCGACGCCGAGGACGTCACGCAGCAGACCTTTCTCAACGCGTACCGGGCGTTTCAGCGCGGGGAGCGGCCGCACACCCCACATAACTGGCTGATCAAGATCGCGCACAACGTCTGCCGCATGCGCTGGCGGCAGTCCGCGCGTCGGCCTCAGGAAGTTTCGCTCGAGCACGTCCCCGAGCCGGCCACCGCCGCCGCCGACGACACCTCGATGGTCGCCGATGTCCTTCGCGCATTGAGCCACCTTCCGTTCAATCAGCGAGCCGCCCTGGTCATGCGCGAAGTGGAGGGGCGCTCCTACAACGAGATCTCGGAGATCCTCGGGGTGACCGTTCCGGCGGTCGAGGCACTCCTGTTCCGGGCGCGGCGCAAGCTCCAGGGACGCCGCAAGGCGCTCGGGGTGCTCACCGCCGTGCCGTTGCCGCCCTCGCTCGGCTCGTTCTTCGGCGGCGGCGGTGGCCTGGTCGCCGCGGGCGGCGCGGTCGTCAGCTCGGAGCTCGCGCTCAAGGCCGCGGTCGTGGTCGCGACGGGAATCGTCATGGGCGGCGCCGGCTACGAAAGCGTGAAGGCGGTGGCCGGTGGCGGACCTCCGAAGGCCGAGGCGGTCGTCGACCGCGCCGCGCCGGGATGGGTGAGCCCGGCGCAGCGGTTCGCCGCCCTTGCGCAGCAGAGGCGCGCGTCGGCCGCCGGCTCCTTGGCCCATCCGGGCCGAACGCAGACCCGGGCCCTCCCGCGACGCGGCCACGGCGGCAGCGGCGCGCTGATCGGCGCGCCGACCTCGCCCGGCGACGTCAGCCGCGGCACCGCCCCGACGGTCACGGAGCGGGCGGTCCAGACGGTTCCGGTTGCCGTACCGACGCCGACACCGACGCCGGCGCTGCCGACGGCGCCGGCGCTGCCGACGGCGCCGGTTTCCCTGCCGCCGCCCCCGCCGCCGCCCCAGTTGCCGTCGTTGCCAAATGTAACGATTCCCACGATTCCGCTACCTCCGCCGCCGCCGATCCTCCCTTAAGGGCATGCTGCAAGAAACGGGTTCTGGCAGCATCTGACTAGACATGACGCCACTTCTGGCGCAACGGGGCGACCGCGCGTTCGAACGCCTGTATCAAAAGCACGTCGGTGACGTGTATCGGTACGTGCTCGTCGTCCTGCGCAATCCCGACGACGCCGAGGACGTCACGCAGACGACGTTCATGAACGCGTACCGCGCTTTTCAGCGCGGCGAGCGCCCGCGCGCGCCCCAGAACTGGCTGATCACGATCGCCCACAACGTTTGCCGCCAGCGCTTCCGCCAGGCGCAGCGCCGGCCCAACGAGCTCCCGCTCGAGGACGACATCGCCGATCCGTTCCCCGAGGAGGAGCAGGGCCCGACCGCCGACGACATCCGGCGCGCGCTCGGCCACCTGGCGTTCAACCAGCGCGCGGCGCTGGTGATGCGTGAGCTGGAGGGGCGCTCGTATCAGGAGATTTCCGAAGTGCTCGGCATCTCCCTGAGCGCGGTCGAGACGCTGATCTTCCGCGCGCGCCGCGCGCTGCGCGAGCAGCTCGAGGGCGGGCTGACGTGCCACGAGGCCGAGCTCGCCGTCTCGAAGCAGCTCGACGGGAGATTGGGGCGCAAGGAGAAGGGTCAGCTGCGCGCGCACCTACGCGAGTGTGACGAGTGCGCCCGCTTCGCAAGGTCACAGCGCGCCCAGCGGGCGGCGATCCGCTCGCTCGCGGCGATTCCGCTGCCTTCGTCGCTGGCGTCCTTCTTCGGCGGCGGCGGCGGAGGCGCGGCGTTGGTGGGCGGCGGCGTCGCGGCCAAGGCGGCGCTGGTCGGTGCGACGGCGATCGTCGCGACCGGCGTCGGCGTCGAGACCGCGAAGCACACGACCGGCTTTACGCCGATCGGCGCGAAGGCCAAGGTCGCGGCCGTCGAGCCTCGTGCGTCGCGCCCGGCGGGGGAGGAACGCTCCGTCGCGAAGACGTCTAACAGGCAGACATCTCCGCAGGGGCTCGAGCACGGCAAGGCGCTCGGCCGCGCGAAGCAGAAGCTCAAGAAGGCGAAGCCGGCGCGGCCCGTCGTCGGCCCGGCGGTCGTCGTCAACCCGCCGGCGCGCGCGAGGCCGGACAGGGTGAAGCCGGCCGAGAAGGTCGGGCCGGCCGTTCGCATCAACCCTCCGGCCAAGGGACGCAAGAAGACGAAGAAGGTCAAGCCGATCGTCGGCAGGCCGCCCAGGCCGCCGCGGGGCCAAAAGCCGCCGCCCAAGAAATAGACCCGCAAGAAATTCGAGGGAACGGCGTCTAGTAGGTGGGATGTGCCCTCGTCCCTGCCGGGGCCCTGCCGCCCGCGGGCCCCGGACCTTTTCTCCCATCCGGCGCCGCCCTCGCTCAGAGGGCGGCGCTTTGTCGGAGGGCTTGACGAAACGTACGGCTGATGAGCCGTCAGGACGCGCTCGATCGGCCCGATGCGGCGTCCTCGGTCGCAGCTAACGCTCCTAGCTTGACGCAACGATCGGCCTAAGACGGCTCGCGCTTTTCTCGAACCGACGATCGCGCCCTGACGACGAGCGACGTCCCGCCAAACCCTCCTTGCTACGGTTCCGCCCGTGGGGATCTTCAACAAGCGAAATGCCGTGCTCGGCTGGGCGGTCTGGAAGGTCGGCAAGCGCAAGGCGAAGGGTGCTCTCCCAGGCACCGAGGGCGGGGGGAAGAAGAAGCTTGCGTGGGGGCTCGCCGGAGTCGCCGGCGCGCTGACCTTCTGGCGCAAGAAGAAGAGCTCGGGCGAGACCCCGTAGCGCGGGGCGCCCGTCCGGTTTAGCGTTCGCGTCAACGCGACCGGGGAGGCACCCATGCGCATCGAGTCTTCAGTCACCTCCGTCACTTGGATTCCGTCCGAGGCGATCTCGGGGATGCCGAAGCTTCCGTTCGAGCTCGGGATCGCGCACTACGACGATCCGTTGCCAGACCGCATCGAGGATCTCGAGGCGTTGGGCAAGCGCGACGCGTTCCGCGAGGCGAACGAGCTGCGCGCGTGGATCGAGGTCGACGACGGCAAGATTGTCGACTGCGGGTACTCGGGCGGCGGCCACATCGGCGTCACGCGGCTGAAGATGGGCCCGCGCGAGATCGCCTTCCCGGCCGTCAAGTATCCGCTGATCCAGGCGGAGCCGGAAGTGCGCGACGGATCCGCGCGCTTTGTCCAGTCGGCAGGTGGGCACATGGGCCTGCCGGCGCCGAGGCGGGTCAAGGGCAAGCCGTTCTTCCGCATTCGCTCCGCCTCCGCGTGGACGACGCTGGCGCTGACGATCGACGCAGAGGGGCGCTCGCAGCACGAGGTGGTCGGCGCGAGCCCATTCCCGCGGCATTGGATCTACGACTCCGAGCGGCGGTTGGTCGAGAAGACCGGGACGATCGACTTTGAGAAGTGGTACCGCGAGTCGCACGGTCCGAATACGCCGTGGGGCGAAGAGGACTCGCCCGCCTTCGTCACGGCCGTGGAGTCGGAGCTCGAGCGCGAGCTCTCGTCCTCGATCATGCGGAGCGGCGCAAAGCTGGAACGGCGGAAGCTCGGCGGGGACGAGGCGTTGGTCGAGCAGGGCGAGGAGGGAAACGAGCTCTTCCTGTTGCTGGACGGCGTGCTCCTGGTGGAGGTCGACGGCGACGTCATGGCCGAGGTCGGGCCCGGGGCGTTGCTGGGCGAGCGCGCGCTGCTCGAGGGCGGGAAGCGAACGGCAACGTTGCGTGCGGCCACGCCGTCGCGGGTTGCCGTCATTCCGGCACACGCGGTCGATCAGGCGGCGCTGCCGGAGCTTGCGGCAGGACGACGCCGCGAGCAGGACTAGCGGCCCGCGTCAGTCGTGCCGGGCGAGCCAGTCGCCCACGACGTGCATGTAGCGCTCGCGCTCCTCGAGGTGCGGCAGGTGTGAGGAATCCTCGAACAGGATCCACTCGCAGTCCGGGATTCCGGCCTTGAGCGTTTCCTGGAGGGCCGGCGTCATCTCGTCGTAGCGCCCGGAGACGAGCAGGACGGGCACCTCGATCTCGCCGAGGCGCTCCTTCGCGCTCCAGTCCTTGAGCGAGCCGACGTTGCGGAACCCGCGACCGTTCATCGCGTCCGAGACGGTCGGATCGCGTTCGATCCAGCCGAACGAGTCGACGAGCTCCTGCGGCCAGGGGTCGATCCGGCAGAAGTGGCGCGAGTAGAAGACCTTGCCCGCCTCCTCGTATTCCGGGTCTTCGATCGTGCCCGCCTCCTCGTGGCGGCTCAGCGTCGCCTGGACCTCCAATGGGAGCTCGGCGAGAAGCCGGTTCGCTTCGGAGAAGAAGTCCGGGTACGAGCAGGCGGTGTCCGCAAGGATGGTCGAGCGCAGCCCGTCCGGGTGGGTGAGCGCGTACTCCTGCGCGAGAAAGCCGCCCCAGGACGAGCCGAGCACGTGGTGCCGGCGCGCGATCCCGAGCTTCTCGACGAGGTTGTGCAACTCGCGCAGGAAGAGCTCCACCGTCCAGAACTCCTCGCCGCGCCCCGGGAAGTGCGTCGAGCGGGCGTTCCCGACTTGGTCGTAGAAGACGACCGGCCGGGCCGGAGCGAGGTCCGCCAGCGTGAGCAGGTAGTCGTGCGACGCGCCGGGTCCGCCGTGCAGTGTGACGAGCGGCGCGGGCCCGTCGGGCCGGAGCTCGCCGACGATCCGGTACCAGGTCTCCGCAATGTCCCCGTCGACCTCGAAGGAGACGCTGCCCTCGCGGTCCTCCACGGCGCTAGTCGTGCCGGGCGAGCCAGTCGCCGACGACCGGCATGTAGCGCTCGCGCTCCTCGATGTGGGGCACGTGTGACGATTCCTCGAACAGGGTCCACTCGCAATCCGGGATTCCTGCCTCGAGCGTCTCCTGGAGCGTCGGCGTCGCCTCGTCGTAGCGGCCGGAGACGAGCAGCACCGGCACGTCGATCTCGCCGAGCCGCTCCTTGACGTTCCAGTCCTTGATCGACCCGACCACGTGGAACTCGCTCGGCCCGTTCATCGTGTGGTAGACGGTTGGATCCTTCTCGATCCAGCCGAAGGCGTCGACGAGCTCCTGCGGCCAAGGGTCGAGCCGGCAGAGGTGGCGCTTGTAGAAGACCATGCAGGCCTCCTCATATTCCGGGTCGTCGGTCGTGCCCGCCTCCTCGTGTCGCTTCAGCGTCGCCTCGACCTCCGGCGGGAGCTCCCGGCGGAGCAGGTTCGCCTCGGCGACGAAGTCGGGAAACGAGGCGGCGGTGTCGGCGAGAACGGCCGCGCGCAACCCGGCCGGGTGCGTGAGCGCGTACTCCTGCGCGAGGAACCCGCCCCAGGAGGAGCCGAGCACGTCGTGCCGGTCGGCGATCCCGAGGCCCTCGACGAGGTTGTGGAGCTCGCGGACGAAGAGCTCGACCGTCCAGAACTCCTCCCCGCGCTCCGGGTAGTGGGTCGAGCGGCCGTTTCCGATCTGGTCGTAGAAGACGACGGCTCGGTCTGGAGCGAGGTCCGTCAGCGTGAGCAGGTAGTCGTGCGTGGCACCGGGGCCGCCGTGCAGGGTGACGAGCGGGGCGGGGCCGTCCGGGCGGAGGTCGCCGACGATCCGGTACCAGGTCTCCGCCGTGTCGCCGTCGACCTTGAAGGGGACGGTGCCCTCGCGGTCCTCCACGGCGCGACCGTACAGGAAGGGTGAGGCCGCCCGCCCGTGCGAGCGGCCTCCTTGCTCTTACGCGGTCGCGGCTGAGGCTGGAGCCGCGGTGCGCGTGCCCCAGAACAGCAGGCCGCCCGCGACGATCAGCCACGCCGGGAAGGCGAAGACGAGGCCTGCCCAGCCGATTGGCGGGATCAGCATCACGATCGCGATCGCCACGCTGACCCATCCGAGCCAGGCGGGCAGCACGCGAGTCCGTAACACGACCAGCCCGGTGGCGAGCAGGAAGAGCGCGCCGGTCAGCTCGGCGGCGAAGAAGAACCCGTCGCCGATCAGGCCGTACGCCTGCCCAGTCGAGCCGCTGATGTCGTTGTCATGGAATGCCCCGGACATCGAGGGCACGACCATGCTGATCAGGAAGATGCTCGTCGCGACTCCGGTCGCGTACGAGACGGCGGTCCAGCGCCCGATTCCGCCTTCGGCGGTGTTCAGGCGGTCGCGGAGGACACCGAGGAAGAGGAACAGGAGCAGGGCTCCGATGATGAAGAGGAACCCCGCCGTGATGATCGTGTTCGTCTCGTCCTTGAAGTAAGAGATCCATTGGCCCGCCGGCGCGTCCTCGTCCGGCCGGTCGGCGGCGTCTTCGAGCACGAGAGCGACGATCCAGAATGCAACTGCGAGTGGTCCTGTGAGCGGCAGCAACCGCTCCCAACGCCACGTTGTCACGAACCTGCCTCCTTTTGACGGGGAAGTTCCGTGCAAATCGTGATGAATCCGTCGGCCGGACTGGCAACGGGCGGCAGCCCGAAAGGGCAACCGCCCGTTCCTTCAAGGAAGCCTTAGACGCGGACGAGCTCGGGCTCGCGCTCCTCGGCGGGGGCCTCTTCCTCCTCCGCCTTCGGCTCAAGGTCGAGGCGCTCCTCTTCCTCGCGCAACTCGCGCTCCCAGAGCTCACGCTCGTACTTCGACCAGCACATGGGCTACCTCCTCGTGCGTCGGGTCGAGCTCCCGGTCAGCTTAGCCCGTACGCCTTCTGCGAGCATCGCGCACGTTCCCGCTTGGCCCCGAAGGTCCATAATCGCGCCCTGGATCAGATGCTTCGACGATTTGAAGGAGGCAGGCATGGCTAGACCGGAGCGTCGTTACGGGCCCGCCGGCGGGATAACGCTGGGCGGGATCATCGTCCTCGTAGGGATTGTCCTGATGTTCGTCTGGAGCTTCTTGGTCGGACTGATCATTGCGCTGGTAGGCCTCCTCTTCTTCGGCGGTTTCGCGCGGGGCAGGTGGTACTAGGCGGGGCATGAGATACGGGCGCGACCGAGGACGCAGCGTCGCGGCGTCCAGCGCGGCCCGGCGGCACAGCGTCGTATTTCGCCAAGCCCTCCTAGCTCGCGCCCCATTCGCGCACCTCGATCACGTCCACTGCCAGCACGGGGCCGTCGGGCGGGTCGCTCCGGTACTGCGGGTACTTCTGCCCCAGCAGGCCGAGCGCCCGCTCCCGCTCGTCGCCCTGGTCGAGCACGCGGGCGCGGCCACGGAGCCGGATCCACCAAAGGCGGCTCCAGTCCTCCTCGTAGTGATCGACGAGGATCGTGACATCAGGACGGGCGCGCGCGTTCTCGATTCGCCGTAATCGCGATGATCGCTTCGGTTTGCGGTCGACGGCCGAGTAGAGCGTGTCGCTCTCGACCGCGAATACGATCGGCACAAGGTGCGGCCGTCCGTCTGGATCGGTCGTCGCCAGTCTTGCAATCCGCGCCGCCGTTAGTCTCCGGTCGTGCATCTCGGCGTGATCCTGCCGAATTACGGGCCGGATTCGTCCCCCGACAGCATCCGCCGCTCTGCGGAGGCCGCCGAAGAACTTGGCTTCGATTCGGTCTGGGTCACGGAGCACATCATCGTCGGCGCCGAAGCGGTCGACCCGTACGGCCGCGTCTACGACCCGCTCGTCACGCTCGGCTGGATCGCCGGCTGGACGGAAGCGATCGGGCTCGGCACCTCGATCGTCCTCGTGCCGCTGCACAACCCCATCCACTTGGCCAAGCAGGTCGCGACGCTGCAGGAGCTTTCCGGCCGCCGCGTCACGCTCGGCGTGGGGATGGGCTGGCACGAGGCCGAGTTCGAGTTCATGGGGGTCGAGTTCCGCGGCCGTGGCCGGCGCGGCGACGAGGCGATCAGGCTCATGCGCGCGCTCTGGAAGGGCGAGCACGACTTCGACGGGCCGTACTGGTCGTTCAAGAACGCGACCGCCGAACCGCACCCGTCGCCACAGCCCGAGATCTGGGTCGGCGGGAGCTCGGACCGAGCCGTACGCCGTGCGCGCGAATTGGGCGACGCGTGGCATCCCTCACGGGGCTCGGACGCCGAGCACGTCCGGCGGGTCAAGGAGCAACACTCCGCGCTACGCGTGATCCCGCGCACCTCGCCGGAGATGGTTGACGCGATGCTCGACGCCGGTGCCGAAGGAGCTGTCGTCTCACTTGCCGACGAGGCCGCGATGCGCGACTTCGCCCACCGCTACAGGTAGCCCCTCGTACACAAAGAGAGGGGGCGGCTGGTGGCCGCCCCCTCTTCCCTCAGGCCCGTGCTGCGTCAGCCGTGCAGACCCACGAGCCGGTTCCGGTTGTGCCTCAGAACCAGCATCATCGAGACGGCGAGCAACATGGCCGCAAAGGCGCCGAGGGCGCCGACGCCTGCGTCGCTCCAACTGAACGCATCCGACGCAGTCTGCGGTGAAGCTGTCGTGTCGATCACGGGCGCGTGTACCGCAATCGGCCTGCTGTCGACAGGCACCGAGTTGAGCGTCCCGTGGATCGGGATCGCGATGCTCCTGCTGTCGACAGGCACCGAGTTGAGCGTCCCGTGGATCGGGATCGCGAGGGACCGGCTGTCAACCGGCACGAACCCTTGCGCGCCGGGAGTCCCGAAAGGCCCCTTGTCGACCGGCATCGCGTGCGCGGCCTGTACGACCAAGCCGGACATCGCGAGCACGAGACTCATAACGCCCAGGAGCCGCCAATTTCTGTTAGGTCGGATCGCCATCGTTCCTCCTCCGGTTCGTGTCATGGCTCAACAGTACGAGCGTCCCGTTCAGCCGTCGCTCGCGCGCACGACGCAAGATGTGTAAAGCTCGCGACACTTAGACACCGAGGGGGTGGTGCATGGAGTGGGAGCCGCTCGCGGAGGTGCCGGCGGAAGACCTTCGCCAATTGCTCTCCATCGCCCGCCGGCGCACGTTCGCCCGCAACGAGGTCGTTTTCCATCGTGGGGACCCGGCCGACTCGTTGCACCTCATTCGGAAGGGCTACTTCGTCGCGCACGTGACGACGACGCTCGGAGACACCGTCGCGCTGGCCGTGCGCGGTCCGGGAGAGGCGTTCGGCGAGCTCGCGCTCCTCGGAAAGGGAGGGATTCGGGCAGCAACCGTCGCGGCGCTCGATCCGGGCGAGACCCTGTCTGTCTACCGCGATGACTTCCATCGTCTCGCTCGGCGCATCCCGGCGATCAATGCCGTCCTCGCCGGGCTCCTCGCCGAAGAAGTGCGCCGGCTCTCGCGGCTTCTGGTCGAGGCCTACACGGTCTCGGCCGAGAAGCGCGTGCTTCGGCGCCTAAAAGAGCTCGTCGGCGTCTACGGGGCGACGCGCCCGCCGGTCGTCATTCCGCTCACGCAGGAGACGCTTGCCGGCCTTGCGTTCACCTCGCGCGCGACGGTCAATCGCGTCCTCCGCGAACAGGAAGAGCGGGGTGTCCTCGCGCTCGGAAGAGGCCGCACGACGATCATCGACGTCGAGGAGCTGACGCGGCGAGCAGGGTAGCCTCCGTCTCGACACTCGGAAGGATGTTGCAGTGACCTTCGGCGAAGACGACATGGCGCTCGCTCGGCATCTGCTTGCACGAGCGTCGGGTCATGCTGTCGTGGATCAAAACGGGCGGCGCGTCGGCAGCGTCATCGGCATCGTCCGGGACCCCGACACGGACGTCGAGCAGCTGGCGATCCGTGACGAAGGGACGTTCTTTTGGCGGCGACGCTTGCTTCCCCTTCAGGCTGTGGCCAGGGTTATCGCAAAGAAGCGTCATGTCGTTCTCGCCGTGGATAGGAAAGCGCTTCGCCTCGAGCACGCGGTGCCTCCCGGCCCGGGCGGCGACGAGGAACCTCAGCCTGCCGAAGAGCAGTCGGTTCTGGATCGGATCGGGTCCTATGTCGATCGTGCAGACGACGCCGACGCCTACGCGGAGCCTCCAGCGGCCTACAGTGGCGACGATCCATCTGCTGATCGGGTCGCCGCCCCGGCCTCGGCGGAAACGGACCCTCAGCCGACGGCCCGTCACTTGCTCTTCGTCTCGTCGTCGCGCGGGTACGTCTTGGTCGAGCGGGAAGGCACACCGCCTACTGTCGGTACCCGCGTCGATGAGCCGGATCTCGGTGGATTCCTGGTCGTACTCAAAGTCGGGTCGTCACCGCTTCCGAATGACGACCGCGCATGCGGATTCGTGGAGCGCGTGAGCTGAGGCCGCACGCTCGCGGCGAGGCGCGCCCGAGCCTTCAGCGCTAGTCCTCGCAGATGTCCTCGACCGCGGCCTGCGTGAGGCGGACGAGATCATCGGTCGCGAGCTTCAGCGACTCGTCGTGCGAGCTGGCCTCGAGCACGACCGATTCGCGCGCGGCGATGCGCCGGTCGACGATCACCTTGTCAATGCTTTTGCCGCCGAGCGGCGGTACTGCGCCGAGCTCGAACTCGGGATAGTCGCGCCGGAGCGCATCCTCGGTCGCGAGATGGACCTTCTTCCGTGGGCCGCCGACGAGGCCGCGAAGCTTGCCGAGGTCGAGGCGGCACGCGGCCGGAAGGACCGCGCGCACATTGCCTTCGGGCGTCTCGACAACGAGGGTCTTGCCGACGTCGTCGGGATCGAGCCCGAGTGCCTCCGCCTCGGCCAGCGCGGACTCGGTGTGGGCGTGGGGGAGGAGCTCGTAGCTGACCCCCGCCTCGTCGAGCGCGCGCGTCAAGTCTTCGCGTGCCACGTTTACTTCTTCGGCGGTTCTTTGTGCTCGATGCGCGCGGCTCCCGCCGCGGGCGTCAAGATGCTCTCGTGACCGTCCTCCCAGCGCACTCGGTAGCGCGGCGGCTCGGGTTGAAGGACCTCCTCGATCACGCCCGTGCGGTGGGTCTGGTCGGCCCGCTCCGACTCGACCACGATGCTGTCGCCGACACGACCTTCCATCTCGTTCCTCCTCGACTCGCTCGGGTGCTGTTTTAGCGCGTTCCGAGCGCCGGCGAAAGGGGAAGGCCGCCTCGCGGCTACCTCCTCGTGCGTCGGGTCGAGCCCGCGCGCTTGATGTGAAGGAGGGAGGACGGGTCTGCCCGCCCTCCCTCGGCCGCGCCTAGCGCCGCCGTTCGACGGCGGCTCTAAGCTGGGTTTTGCTCATCTTCGAGCGGCCCTCGATACGGAGGCGCTTGGCCTCGCGGTAGAGCTGCTCCTTTGTGCGCTCTTTGCCCTGGGCCATGACCCTCCTTTCAGGGTTTGGACGCCAATCGGTGCTTACTCACCGGACAATGCCGGTTTGAAACGGCAAGGCTGAGCGTGCCGGCTATGTGACGCGGAAAGACGTCCGTAGCGTCCCCGCCGAGCCGCATGAGACAACGATCGGCCAACGGCCGGGCGTCGTGTTTGTTCCCACCTTCCAGGTCCACGAGACGCGTCCGCGGATCGGGCGCTTCGAATAGAGGCCCTTCGCGTGTGACCGGCCACTCTTGTAGTAGACGGCGATCGAGCACAGCCGCGAGGGCGAGACGGCGGCGACCAGCGTCGCGTAGGCGCCGTGGTTGATCGGCGACGTGACGTTGACGAGCCGAACGCGGGCGTCGGCGGTCGTGGTGACGACGAGACTGAGTGCGACGGTGAGCGTCGCAAGAAGACCCCTTGCTTTCATGTTCTCCCCTGTTGACGAAAGTACGAGCCGCCAGTGTGCCTGACTTTTGCGGCCATGGCTATAGGCCGCATGGCTCAATTCGGCGGGTCGAGCGGCCTAGCCTTTGTGGATGCGGACCGGCCCGGAGAGGCTGGTCAGGAAGGACAGCGCGTTGCCTTCTCGATGAGTTGGACATTGGGATGCGAGACGCCGGCGAGCTCCTCGGGCTTTCTCATCAGAGGATTCAGCAGCTGGTTCGACGCTAAGCGGGCACGAGGGCTTCCACGAGGCGGCCGAGGCCCAGCTCGAGGTCCTCGTCCGTGACTGCGGTCGAGATCCGCGCCCAGCCGGCGCCTGAGGGCCCGAAGCCTTCGCCCGGCGCGACACCGACGCGGTGCTCGACCAACAGCTCTTCGGCGGTCAACCCCTCCGGCAGGCGGAACCAGACGAAGAACGTCCCTTCGCCGACCGCGTCCACGACCTCGAGCACGCGGTCGCGGCGGCGCTGGTACGTCGCGGCGCGCTCGGCCACCGACTCCTGCGGGCCCGTCAAAGCGGCGATCGCCGCCTCCTGGATCGGGCGGAAGACGCCGACGCGGATGTGGTCGTTGAACAGGTTGATCCGCTCGACGATCTCGGCGTTGCCGAGCACGAAGCCGAGCCGCCAGCCGGCCATCCCGTAGCTCTTCGACATCGAGAACATCTCGACGCCGACCTCCTTCGCACCCGGCGTCGCCAGAAAGCTCTCCGGCTCGCGCTCGTCGAAGACGAGATCGCCGTAGGCGAAGTCGTGCACGATCGCCGCGCCGGTCTCGTGGGCGAACTCGATCGCCCGTTCGAACGTGCCCGGTGGAACCGTGACCGCGCAGGGGTTGTTCGGGTAGTTGAGGTAGACGGCTGCGACGTCGTCTCGCGGGGCGCGGTCGAAGTCGGGCGCCCACCCCTGCTCGGGATCGAGCGGGACGTAGCCGGTCCGCGCGCCTGCAAGCGCGGGGCCGGAGGGATAGTCGGGGTAGTAGGGGTCGGGGAGGAGGATCTGCGAGTTGCGGTCCGCCAAGGCGAGCGCCAGCTCGACGATCGCCGTTTTCGTGCCTGGGATCACGGCGACCTCGGTGTCCGGGTCGA
>JBIOYJ010000068.1:0-6807 GCA_044870105.1 Gaiellaceae bacterium
CCCGACCTCGATCCGGCCAGCGATAGCGGCAGCTCGAGCACCGACAACATCACGAATGTCACCACCCCAACCTTCAACGGCACCGCAGAGGCCGGCAGCACCGTGGAGCTCTTCCGCGGCGGCACCAACTCGCTCGGGACGACCACGGCGGATGACAGCGGCAACTGGAGCAAGACGATCGCGGCGCTCCCCGCCGCCACCTACAGCATCACGGCCAGGGCCACCGACGCGGTCGGCAACACTTCTGCGGCATCGGCTGCCTTGAGCATCACGATCGACACCACCGCGCCGACCTCGGCGGTCAGCAGCCCGGCGAACGGTGCGAACGTGAACACCCTCAGCTCGATTTCGGGGACCGCCAGCGACACGGGCGGGTCGGGTGTGGCCTCGGTCGAGGTCAGCCTCAAGCGCAACTCGGACGGCCACTACTGGAACGGCGTCGACTGGCTCAGCGCCACCGAGGTTTGGCTCGGCACCACCGGCACGACCTCCTGGTCGAAAACGACCGGCTTGCCTACCGGCCTCAACCTGCTCGACGCCTCGTACACCGTCCGCTCGCGCGCGACCGACGTCGCCAGCAACGTGCAGACGCCAGGGGCTGGCAACACCTTCACGCTTGATCAGACGCCGCCTGTGGCTGCTTCGGTGACCGCCCCCGCTGACGGCGCCAGCTACCAGGCCGGGTCCGTGCCCGCGACCTTCAGCGGCAGCGTCGCCGACAACTCCGGCGGTGCCGGCCTCAACGCCAACAGCGCGACGATCACGTTGCGCCGCGGCTCTGACGGGCTCTACTGGGACGGAACGAACTTCGCTTCCGCGAGCCCGGTCGATCTGGCGACGACGAATAGCGCGACGACGGGCAGTACCGTCACGGCGTGGTCAAAGAACAGCGGCTTCCCGACCTGGTCAGCGCAGGCGGCGGGGACATACACCGTGCAGGCGAAGGCGACGGACAAGGCCGGCAACAGCTTCACCGGCACCGGCGTCACCTTCGCGCTTCTTGTTCCGAGCGCCCCGGCAGTCATCGGCCAGGCCGATGACACAGACTCGACTCATTCGACCCTCGTGAGCCCGGCGCTCAGCGTCGCCGCCGGGAAGACGATCTTCGTCTCCGTCGCCGCCGATCCCGGCACCTACGCGGTTACGGTGACGGACAGCGCTGGCAACACATACACGAAAGACGCGGACCGGAACAACGCGAGTCCATGTTCGGGCAGCTCGGACGGCGTTCGCACACTCCTCTTCTCGGCAGCCGCCAGCAGCGCATTGACGAGCGGCACGATCACCGTGACCTTCGGAGCGCCGGTTCCCTCAGAGAAGGCCGCGACCTTCTTCTCCATGGACGGTCTCGCAGCGCCGGCTGCGGATAGGTCCGCTTCGGCGACCGGCAACAGCAGCACTCTCGACTCGGGGAGCACGGCGACGACGTCGCAGCCCGACGAACTGCTCGTCGGCCTGCTCGCCCAAGGCGACGCGAACGCGAATCTGTCGGTCGGCGCCGGCTACGCCGGTCTACAGGGCAACAAGACGCCCCCCGGGGCTTCGACGTGTCAAGGGGTCATCGAGATGCCGGAGTACCAGACCGTCCATGCGGTCGGCACGTACGCCGCGACCGGCACAACGAACAAGTCGGGCCCGTGGGCCGCGGCCATCGTCACCTACAAGCTCGCGTTCCCAACGGTCTCGTCGATCAACCGGGCCGGCGCCAGCCCGACGAACGCGAGCAGCGTCGACTTCACGGTCACCTTCAGCCAGCCGGTGGTCGGGGTGGACAGCACCGATTTCGCGTTGGCTACGAGCGGCGTCACCGGCGCCTCGATCACAGGTGTGAGCGGCAGCGGGACGATCCGCATCGTCACAGTGAACACGGGCAGCGGCAGCGGCAGCATCGGTCTCAACCTGGCCGACGACGACTCGATCAAGAACGTCAACTTGATCCCGCTCGGTGGCAGCGGCGCGGACAACGGTAACTTCACCGGCCAGGTCTACTCGATCGACAGGACCGCGCCGACCGTCTCCTCGATCAACCGTGCGGACTCCAACCCGACCAACGCCTCGAGCCTGCATTGGACGGTCACGTTCGGCAAGTCCGTGACCGGCGTTGACTCGAGCGATTTCGCGCTCGCCAACAGCGGGCTCGGCGGGACGCCTGCGATCACCAGTGTCACCGGCAGCGGCTCGAGCTATACCGTCACCGCGAGCGACGGGAGCGGCAGCGGCACGCTCGGTCTCAACCTGAACGACGACGACTCGATCAGTGACGAGGCGGGCAACAAGCTCGCCGGCACCGGGGCCGGGAACGGCAACTTCACCGGAGAGGTCTATTCAATCGACAGGACAGCGCCGAGCGTCACGATCAACCAGACACCTGCCGGCGCCGCGGGTGATCCCACGACGGCCTCGACGATCCACTTCACCGCCGTGTTCAGCGAGCCGGTCACCGGCTTCACCGCGTCCGATGTCACCTTGAGTGGCACGGCCGGCGCGACGACGAAGGTCGTCAGCGAGATCGCTCCAAACGACGGCACCACCTACGACGTCGCCGTGAGCGCTATGGCGACTCGCGGAACGGTGATCGCGACGATTCCGGCAGGTTCGAATTCGCCGTCGACGAGCGGAGCGCAGGATGCAGCCGGCAACGGGAACACGGGCTCGAGCTCGACCGACAACACGGTCACGTGGGACCGCGTCCCGATGGCGACGGTGTCGCTCAGCCCGAACACGGCGACCACTCCGGAGACAGACGACACATTGACGGCCACCGCGACGAAGAGCGATCCCGACGGTGACGCCGTCACGCTCACCTACGTGTGGAAGAACGGTGCGACCGTCGTCAAGACGACGTCGAACACGACCTCGCTCACCGACACACTCGACCTCTCGCAGACCAGCAACGGGGACAAGGGCGACACGATCACCGTCGAGGTGACCCCGAGCGACGGTCTCTTCAACGGTTCGACCGTCAATGACAGCGCGACCGTCAGCAACACCTTGCCGACGGTGGCGTTCTCGGGCACGAACACCACTACGGTCGACGAGGGCTCGCTTCACACCTACAACTACACGATCAGCGATCCGGACGGCGACACGATCGCCTCGGTCTCGACCAGCTGCGGCCTGCACGGGACGAAGTCGAACGCGAGCAACACCAACACGAGCGGCAGATTCGACTGCACGTTCCCCGATGGACCGAACAGCACGACGCTGACCGCCCAGGCCACCGACTCCGGCGTCGGCGCGGGTGCGGGCAACGATGCCATGCAGTCCGTGACAATCGACAACGTCGCCCCCTCGATCACGATCAGCGGCGCCGCCAACGTCAACGAGGGCTCCTCCTACAGCCTCACCCTGGGCGCGGTCAGCGACCCGGGCACCGACACCGTCGGCAGCTGGGTCGTGCACTGGGGCGACAGCTCGAGCGACACCTACACCACGAACGGGGTCAAGACCCACGCCTACGCCGACGGCCCCAGCGACCACGCGGTCACGGTCGACCTCACCGACGAGGACGGCAGCTTCCTCGACCGGGCGACCCCGAACCCCTTCTCCGTGCACGTCACCAACGTCGCGCCCTCGATCGCGATCAGCGGCGCGGCCAACGTCGCCGAGGGCTCGAGCTACAGCCTCACCCTGGGCGCGGTCTCAGATCAGGGCACGGACACGGTGACCAGCTACGTCGTCCACTGGGGCGACGGCAACTCGAGCACCTACTCGACCGCCGGCGCCAAGAGCCACACCTATGCGGACGGCCCAGACAACCACGCGATCACGGTCGACCTGGTCGACGAGGACGGCAGCTTCCTCGACCGCGCCAACCCGCTCTCGGTGCACGTCGACAACGTCCCGCCGTCAATGCCGAACCTCGTCTCGCCTGCCGACAACGCGGAGACGAGCGACAACACGCCGACTTTCGACTGGAGCGACTCGTCGGATCCGGGCGCCGACACGATCAGCTACTCGGTCCAGGCGAACCTTGGGAGCTGCGACTTCAGCGGCACGAACGAGATCGACGAGACGGGCCTGAGCTTGTCCACGTTCACCCCGAGCACGAGTCTCGCCGACGGCACGTACTGCTGGCGCGTCAAGGCGACTGACTCCGATGGTGCGAACAGCGCCTGGAGCTCGACGCGCAACGTCACGATCGACACGGTCAATCCGAACTCAACGATCACCTTCCCTACCGACGGCGCCAGCTACCAGTCGACCGCGTTCGACGATGGCTGCACCACCCTTGCGGTAGGCGACATCTGCGGCACGGCGAGCGATGACCGCTCCGGCGTGAACAAGGTCGAGATCAGCATCCGCCGCGACAGTGACGGGTCTTATTGGGACAAGACCACGTCGACGTTCGTTGCGGGCCCGGAGAACTACTTCACCGTCTCGGGAACGACGAGCTGGAGCTACAGCTTCGCTCCACCTGAGGGCTCGTACACGATCCACTCGCGGGCGACCGACGACGCAGGCAACGTGGAGACGACGATCGACATCGACCACTTCAACGTCGTCGGGTTCATCATCGACAACACCGCGCCTGCCAAGCCGGTCCCGATTTCGACGACGCCGAACTCGCCGGCGAACAACAACGACCCGTCGGTGAACGGCACCGCCGAGGCTCAGTCGACGGTCAAGCTCTACACCGACATCGGCTGCACCTCACCCGTCGCCGGCACCGGCTCGGCCGACAGCAGCGGCAACTTCACCATCGCGGTGCACGTCGCCGACAACACCACGACTACCTACTACGCCACCGCGACCGATGCGGCCGGAAACACTTCCGATTGCTCGACGGCTTCGGTCACGTACGTCGAGGACTCGATGGCGCCGAGCGTCTCCTCGATCAACCGTAACGGCGCGACGCCGACCAACGCCTCCAGCGTGAGTTGGGCAGTCAAGTTCAGCGAGAACGTCTTTGGCGTCGGCGCCAGCGACTTTGCGCTCGTGAACTCGGGCCTCGGCGGCTCCCCGGCGATCACGAGCGTCACCGGCAGCGGCGACACCTACACCGTCACCGCCTCGACCGGCTCAGGCGACGGGACGCTCGGCCTGAACCTGGTCGACGACGACTCGATCGCCGACGCTGCCGGCAACAAGCTTGGCGGGACCGGCGCCGGCAACGGCAGCTTCACCGGCGAGGTCTACACGATCGACAGGAGCGTGCCAAGCGTGCAGTCGATCAACCGGGCCGACGCGAACCCGACCAACGCCTCGAGCGTCAGCTGGACGGTCACGTTCAGCGAGAACGTCTTCGGCGTCGGCGCCGGCGACTTTGCGCTCGTGAGCTCGGGCCTCGGCGGCTCTCCGGCGATCACGAACGTGACCGGCGGCGGCGACACCTACACCGTGACGGCCGGCACCGGGACCGGCAGCGGCACGCTCGGCCTGAACCTGGCCGACGACGACTCGATCGCCGACGCGGCGGGCAACAAGCTCGGCGGGACCGGCGCGGGCAACGGCAGCTTCACCGGCGAGGTCTACACCATCGACAGAACTCTGCCGAGCGTGACGATCGACCAGGCGGTTGGTCAGCCGGACCCGACCAGCACCGCTCCGATCAAGTTCACCGCCGTGTTCAACGAGCCCGTGACCGGCTTCGCCAACGCCGACGTCGATCTCAGTGACAGCACCGCCGGCGGCACGCTCGTCGCAAACGTCTACAACAGCGGCGACGACAAGACGTTCGAGGTTCGGGTCAACGGGATGACGACCGCCGGAGACGTGATCGCCAAAATCGGCGCGAGCAAGGCGACGGATGCGGCCGGCAACGGGAACAGCGCGTCGACGAGCACCGACAACAAGGTCACTTGGCAACCCACGCTCGGCAACAACACGCCGACCGTCTACATCGATGCTCCGCCGTTCGGGTCGGTCTACGCCAAGGGCTCCGCGACGATCACCCTGCAGGCCCACTTCACCGACCCGGACAACGGCCCGTGGACGTACACGATCAACTGGGACGACGGCACCCTCAACAGCACCGGGAACCTGACGACAAGCGGCCAGAGCTTCCAGGCGAACCATACGTTCACAAGCACCGGCGTCTACACGATCAACGTCTGCGTCAAGGACAATGTCGGCGCCAACGGCTGCGCCCAGGTCTGGATCGTCGTCTACGACCCGAACGGCGGGTTCGTCACCGGCGGCGGATGGATCAACGTCGCTCCCAGCTCGTATACGGCCGATGCGACGCTGAGCGGCCGCGCGAACTTCGGCTTCAACTCGCAGTACAAGAAGAACGCGAACATCCCGACGGGCGAAACCGAGTTCAACTTCCAGGTCGGGAACTTCAACTTCCACAGCGAGGCCTACACCTGGCTCGTGGTCTCCGGCTACAAAGCCCAATACAAGGGCACTGGCTCGGTGAACGGCGTCTCCGGGTACGACTTCACGCTAACCGCCTACGACGGCCAGATCACCGGCGGCGGTAACGTCGACAAGTTCCGGATCCGGATCACGAGGACGAACAACGGCAACCTCGTGTTCGACAACCGGAACGGTGTCCCGACCGACATGGATGTGGCGGACCCGCAGGCGATCGCGGGCGGCTCGATCGTCATCCACAAGGCCTAGCGACCCGCCGCCCCCCAGGAGGGCTTGGCGAAACACAACGCTGTGCCGCCGGACCGCGCTGGGACGGCGCGATGCGGCGTCCTCGGTCGCAGCCTTACGGCTCCGAGGATCCAATACGAACGCTCCCTGCGTCCTTGCCTCGCACCGCCCATCGCACCCCGGCGACGAGCGGAGTTCCGCCAAGCCCTCTTAGTACTCGTCGTGGCGCCGCGCGAGCGTCTTCTTCCCCTCCTCGGTGTC
>JBIOYJ010000069.1:0-4484 GCA_044870105.1 Gaiellaceae bacterium
CGATCGTGGAGAGCATCGAGATTTCCCGTCGTCCCGAAGACGTTTGTTCGTACGTGACAGACGCGTCGCGGCTGCCCGAGTGGCAGGAAAGCGTCGTGTCCGTGCGTCGCGAGAGCGAGGGGCCTCCCGCCGTCGGCTCGAGGGCTGTCGTGACACGCCGGATCGGTCCGCGCGAGCAGCCGATGACGATGGAGCTGACCGAGCTGAATCCTCCGAGTAGCTGGTCCGTTCGCGGCGTCGACGGTCCGGTCAGAGGAATCGTCCACGGCACGATCGAGCCGCTCGGGAACGGCGATCGTTCGCGCCTCACGATCACCCTCGACTTCGAGGGGCACGGGATCGGCAAGCTGCTCGTGCCTTTGGTTGTCCGCCGAATGGCACAGGGGGAGATGCCGCGGAACATGCAGAAGCTGAAGGAACGGCTCGAGGGCGGCGCCTAGGCCTATCGAGTCGATCCTCGAGGCGATCGGGAGTACGCCGCTCGTTCGGATGCGCCGCTGCGCGCCGCCGAACGGCGCCGAGCTGTGGCTGAAGCTCGAGTACCGCAACCCGACCGGGTCGATGAAGGACCGGATGGCCCTCGCGATGATCGAGGGGGCCGAGCGAGACGGCCTGGTCTCGCCCGGCGACACGGTCGTCGAGTACACGGGCGGCAGCACGGGCCCTGCGCTTGCGCTGGTCTGCAGGGCCAAGGGCTACCGCGCCCTGATCGTGATCGCAGACTGCTTCACCGAGGAGCGGTTTCAGCTGATGCGCGCACTCGGTGCGGAGATCGACATCGTTCCTTCCGTCGAGGGGCCGCCGAAGGTGACGGCGACGGATATCGAGAACATGGTCGCGCGTGCCGCCGAGCTCGCGGCCGCGCCGGGCCATTACGCGACCGACCAGTTCAACAACCCGTACATCATCCCGGGGCACCGCGACCGGCTCGGCCGAGAGATCTGGGAGCAGAGTGGGGGTCGCGTGACGGCCTTTTGTCACGGCATGGGAACGGCGAGCTCATTGATGGGCGTTTCTGATGCGCTGAAGCCGCGCGGCGTGTTCATCCAGGCTCACGAGCCGGCGTCCTCCGCTGCGCTCAGCGGCGGCGAGCGCGGGCCGTTCCTCGTTCAGGGTTGGACCGGGATGGTGATGCCGCACTGGCAACCCGAAAAGGTCGATTGCGTGGAGCCGATCGAAGACGACGAGGCGCTCGAGATGACGCTCCGGTTGTCGCGCGAAGAGGGCATCTTCGCGGGGATCTCGACCGGGGCGAACGTCGTCGGCGCGCATCGCCTCGCGGAGCGCCTCGGCCCGAGCGCGGTGATCGTGACCCTGGCCGTCGACACCGGCTTCAAGTACATGAGCGTCGCTCCGTTCTCGGATCTGTAATTCGCTGCGACTAATTCGGCTTTACGAGCCGGCCGAGCACCTGCTTCTCCACTGATACGGCCTCGTAGCTTGCGCTCGGTTGCAGTTCGTTGGGCAGGCCCGCACGCGACTCGCGCCGATCGAGCTCCATGTCGTCGCTCTCGGGCTCGATCCGAGCCTCAGGCGGAGCACGCACGGTGAGCTTCTGCGCGCGCAGGCTCGCCGCGATCTCGAAGTCGACCTCGCTCATGAGCGAGTCTTCTTCCGACCGCTCGTGCGGCTGCGAGAACCCGACGTCCTGCTACTCGCCTTGCTCTTCGGCTTGCTTCTCGCACGAGTTGATCCCCGCTTCGAGCCGCGCTTCGTCTGCCGCGTCGTGCGGCGCGTTCCGCTTCTGCGAGACGTGCTTTGTCCGCCCGCCCCCGTCTGACCCGAGGAGGCTGCGCTTCCTGCCACTTCCTGTGCGCCCTGCGTCGCGTCGCCTGCAGTCTGGCCCGCGCTCCCAGTTGCCTGCTGGGCAGTCTGACCGAGCTGGCCGACCGCCCCGCCAAGACCCTGGCCGACACCGCCGACGGCCTGCCCGGCGGCATTGCCGAGGCCCTGACCGAGCCCGCCGACCGCCTGGCCCGCGCTGTCGGCGACCTGGCCGACGGCTCCTCCTGGACCGAGCGCTTGGCCGGCCGCGTCCGAAATTCCGCCGAGCGCCTCGCTTGCCGCTCCACCCGGACCGACGGCCTTCTGAGCCGCTTGGCCGACGTCGCCCAGCGTCTGGCTGACGGCGCCACCGGGGCCCAGCGCCTTCTGCCCGAGTTCCCCGATGCTGCCGACCGTGTCGTCGAGCGTGTTCACCAGCCCTTCGAGAATCTGCGGGTTCCGGTCGAGCGTGCTCAGCGCGCGGTCGAGGATGTCGTAGAGATTTTCCAGTCGCACCTTCAGCTGCGCCTCAGCCTCGACGCCCTTGATGTCCACCTCGACCTTGCCGAGATGCACGTGCACACCGGCCACGATCTGGAGCAGGTTCGCCAGCCTCGCCCTTAGGGCGAGATGGGCCTCGAGCTGCTCGACATCGACATAGATTTCGTCGACCTTGACCTTGCTGATGTCGATGAAGACGTCCGGATCATGGCTCGGCTCCCGCCCTTGCAGATTCGCCGTATCGAGCTTGCTCGCGCTCCGCGCGCGCGAGACCGCTTTCTTGCCCGCCGTGCGCGCGCTGCTCCCGTTCCGCCTGCGCCCGTCGCTCGAGCTCCGACGAGCTGAATTCGATCGCTTTGTTGGCACGGAGACACCTCCGAAGTTCGTTTCGCTTCGAGGCTGTTCCCCGCTGGCTCGCGTTCAATCACGGCCCGCTCGCTGCTCCCGCTATCGCTTTATCCATGCGGTGACTCGACGAGTTGTGAGTGGCGCGTAGGTTTCTGAACCGCGGCTGACCCAGCGGCGAGCGTAGTCGCCTACCGCGGCTGGCAATCGGACGAGGTACTTTCGCTGCTAGGGCCGAACCGCGTGCCCGCTAAGGGCTCATGTTGTCCATCTGAGACACGGAACCGCTCGCCGGAATGGTGAGGCCCGGGACTGCATCGGGGACTGCGAGCAATAGCGCGCCGAGCACGAGCAGCACCGCTGCCGTCCCGTGTGTCGCAATGCGCCGCCAGGGGAGCGTCTTCTCGATCGCAATCAGACCCGCGACGATTGCCATCCAGACGACGCTCATGATCCCCAGCGCGAAGAACGATGCCATCAGCGCCCAGCAGCAGCCGACGCACCAGGTGCCGTTCTCCAGGCCCATGCGCAGCGCGCCGGACCAGCCATCGCGCCAAGAGCCGAGCAACAGGCCGAGCGGGCTCCGGCACTTACGCAGGCAGATGTCCTTGAGTGGTGTCAACTCGTAGGCAGCGGCGAGCATGAGCGTCGCAGCCGCGACCCAGCGCCCCGTGCGATCCCACGAAAGCACGTCACCCTCGATTCGACCTCCGGCGAACGCGACGAGGAAGGCGAGTGCGCCGGCGGAAGCCCATGTGACGAGATAGCCGAGGGCGAACAGCAGTGGAGAAGCCGCAGAGCGCGCCCTGGTCATGCGGGAGTACAAGGCGACCGTTGGCGAGACCGAGGGGAACATCATCGCCGCCATCATCACGACCCAGACACTCAGGAACCAGCCGAGCGTTCCGAGGTCAGTCCATGGACCGTTGTCCATGCCGCGCATCCGGTCCACCGTCCACCACCACCCAAACCCGGCGAGGACGAGGAGCAAGGTGACGAGCCCGAGTCGCATGCGTACAGCGGCGAGGGGAGGGGCAACGCCCCCGCTCAGAGCCGGTTCGTGCGCCGAGGCGATCAAGCGTTCAGGCCGCCCAGGAGAACTCGGAGGTCGAGAGGCCCGTCTTTCCCTCGTACTCGATGCCGAAGGCGTTGATGCGCGAGCGTCTCGCTTCGGCGATCGTGAGGTCCGGCGCGACAGGGTGGAACATGCCCTGGAACCGGACCGGCTCGCCTGTCTCGACGCCGAATGGCACGATGTCCTCGATCTCGAAGTCGATGGCGTTCCCGACGCGCACGCTGTGACGAACGCCGTCGTCGCGAACGTCGATCGCCGCTCGTTCGACGCCGAGCATCTCTCCCACGAGCGGGGCAAGCCCGGCCATCGGGCCGCCGAGTTGCCCGGTAAACACCTTCACGAGCTTGTCCGCTTGCTCGTCGGAAGCGTTCTCGTCGACGAACACGCCGAGCCGCCAGTTCCCTTCGGTCATGACCTTCGGCGTATCGGCAATGGCAGCGATTTTGAGCCCGCTGATGTCGGTGCCCTCGACCTCGCCCTCGCGAATACTGAAGACGAGCGTGACGCGGCAGTAGTCGTACGTCGCGCCGTGGTCGAACGTCGCGTTGCACGGACAGATCAAGTCGCAAGAGCATGTCTCGATGTAGCTCCCTTTGAGGTTCCAAGCCATGCCGACCTCCTTCAGGGGAATGAGCCGCGGCGATTCTCTGGTCTTTCGCGAGGTGCGTCAACCGACTGGCCACTGGATCCTTCACGCCGTCAAGGAGGGCCGATCCTGCGACCATCGGCACGACGGGCAGCGGCACGTTCTTAGCGGGAGCGACGGGACTCGAACCCGCGACCTCCGGCGTGACAGGCC
>JBIOYJ010000070.1:0-7631 GCA_044870105.1 Gaiellaceae bacterium
GGGCCGGGCGGAAACGCCCGGCCCTCGCGTATCCGGGGTCGCTTCCTTTCCGTTACCAAAAGTAAGAGGCGGGAGAAGGGAGACGATGATGAATGTCAAGCTCGTTGCCTTGAGTTGTCTTGTGCTCGCGGCGCTCGCCCCGAGCGCGGCCGCGCAGGGAACAGCCCCTGACGCACAAGTAGAGTCGCTCGCCACGGTCGTGGTCTACGAGCCGCCTGGCACGGGGCTCACGAACTTCGACATCGACGTCTACAACTGTCCGGAGGGCGTGGCGATCACCATCACCTGGGAAGCCGACCAGCCCGAACCGCCGGAGGGTCCCGGCACTCATGCCGGCGGGGTTTGGGTGGTCAACTTCTCGACGGGAGAGCGCATCCAACACTTCACGCTGAGCGCAATCGGCGGGTTCTTGCCCGGCTATCGGTGGACGGGCAAGGGAGACGTGACCTGCGGGACGGTCGTGATCCCGGTCACGGGGTCCGGCATGACCGTTGGCACGAACGGCTTGTAAAGCACCCTATGATCGGCGGGCGGTCCGCGAAGCGATCGACGAGGAGCTAGGCGGTGACGCCGTCGAGCAGCGCCCAGTTGCCCGCGAGCGCGCCCTCGGCGGCCGCCGCTAGCCGATCCTCGTCCTCGGGTCCGGCAAGTTGTTCGAGCAGCTCGCGTCCCTCGGCCGCATGCGCCCGATCGAGCTCGGCGTGGACGCGGAAGTAGGCGGTTCCCGGCGAGTCTTCCTCGAAGCCGTAGTGCTCGACGAGGCCGGCGAGCTTCGTCTTCGAGACATCCGGCTGGCCGGCCTCGATCGCGTACAGGATCGCGGCCGCCTCGAGGGGATCCTTCGCGGACGTCCAGGCTGCGACGCAGCGCTCGGTCCCGGGCAGCGGCGCTCGCTCGTCCGCGTCGAGCGCAGCGGCGAAGTCGTCCCAGAGCTCGACGTGCGCCCGCTCGTCCTCCGCATGCTCGCCCGCGGATTGCGCGGCATCCGCCAGCGCAACGACCGCGTGCCGGTACTGGCCGGCATAGGTCGCGAGCTCCTCGCGGGTCAGCTCACCGCGTTCCCAGCGGATGTAGAAGGGATGCTCGAGGATGTTCCAGCGCCGCCGGGCGGCGTCGATGCGGGCGCTCACGCTCATGCGGGTCCTTTCGCTCGGGGGCGCCCAGCGTAACGCGCCCTGCGGTTGGCAGACTTACGTACATGACCAAGGTTCAGAAAACAGAGGAGCAGTGGCGGGCGGAGCTGACGCCCGAGCAGTACCGCGTCCTGCGCGAGAAGGGGACGGAGGCGCCCTTCAGCGGCGAGTACGACCACATTTTCGAGCCGGGCACGTACCGCTGCGCGGGCTGCGGGGCCGAGCTGTTCGTCTCCGACACGAAGTACGACTCCGGTTGCGGCTGGCCCGCGTTCTACGCGCCGGCGAGCGCGGAGGCGATCGGCGAGGAGACGGACAGGACACACGGGATGGTCCGCACCGAGGTTCTCTGCGCGAACTGTGGTGGCCATCTCGGACACGTCTTCCCAGACGGGCCCGCGCCGACGGGCCAGCGCTACTGCATCAACTCGGCCGCACTGAAGCTGGAGGAGGAGTAGTGGAGAAGAAGGCAACGTTCGGAGCGGGCTGCTTCTGGGGCGTCGAGGCAGCGTTCCGGCAGCTCGATGGCGTCACGCGGACGCGGGTTGGCTACTCGGGCGGGACGCTCGAGAATCCAAGCTACGAGGACGTCTGCTCGCACACGACCGGCCACGCAGAGGTGGTCGAGGTCACCTACGACCCCGATCAGGTCTCGTACGACCAGCTACTCGAGGTCTTCTGGCGCAAGCACGATCCGACGCAGCTCAACCGCCAGGGCTGGGACATCGGCGACCAGTACCGCTCGGTGATCTTCTTCCACGACGCAGACCAGAACGAGGCGGCGCTGAGCTCGAAGGCCCACGAGCAGTCCCGCTACACGGAGCCTGTCGTGACGCTCGTCGAGGCCGCCCAGACGTTTTTCGAGGCCGAGGACTATCACCAGCAGTACTTGGAGAAGCGGGGCCAGTCGACCTGCACCCCCGCTCTGCGCGCGACTGCCTAGTCGACCAGGGCGAGGGTCTCGTCGAGCGCGGCGAGGCCCTCGTCGAGCTCGTCGCGGGTGATCGTCAACGGCGGCGCGATCATGACCACGTTCCAGTGCACGAACAGGTAGAGGCCTCGCTCCATCGCGGCCTTGGCCAGCCGTGTAACCGGCGCAGTTGCTTCACCGGTGGCGTTGAAGGGAACGAGCGGCTCGCGCGTGTCGCGGTCGCGCACGAGCTCGAGACCCCAGAAGAGTCCCTTGCCGCGCGCCTCGCCGATGGACGGATGGCGCTCGGCGAGCCGCGGTAGCTCCTCCGCGAGCACCTCGCCCATCGCCGCCGCGTTCTCGACGATGCCCTCTTCCTTGAAGGCCTCGATCGACGCGACCCCGGACGCGCAGGCGAGGACATGTCCCGAATAGGTGAGACCGCCCGCGAAGTACTTGTCCTTGACCCAGTCGGCGATCTTCTCGTTCACGATCATCGCGCCGAGCGGGACGTAGCCGGAGTTGATTCCCTTGGCGACCGTGAGGATGTCCGGAACGACGTCCCAGTGCTCGCAGGCGAACCACTTGCCGCTGCGCCCGAAGCCGGCCATCACCTCGTCGAGGATCAGGACGATTCCGTGCCGCTCGCAGGTCTCGCGGATCGACTGGAGGTAGCCGTCGGGCGGGACGATGATCCCGTTCGTCCCGACGATCGTCTCCATGATCACCGCGGCAACCGTCTCCGGGCCCTCGTATTGGAGGATCTCCTCGAGATGTGGCCCTCCCGAGCAGACCGGGCACGGATCCGGATGACCGGCCGGGCAGCGGTAGGTGTAGGGGTCGAGCATGCGGACGACGCCGGGGATGCCCGGCTCGGCGGGCCACCGGCGCGGGTCGCCGGTGAGCGTGATCGCACCTGCGGTCGCGCCGTGATAGGAGCGGTACCGGGCGACCACCTTCTGACGGCCGGTGTACCAGCGGGCCAGCTTGACCGCGTTCTCGTTCGCCTCCGCGCCGCCGTTCGTGAAGAACGACATGGTCAGGTCGCCGGGAGTGACCTCGTCGAGCAGCCGCGCGAGCTCCGAGCGCGCCTCGTGCGCCATCGGCGGCCCGATCGTGCAGAGCTTCTCGGCCTGCTCCTTGATCGCCGCGACGACCTTCGGATGCTGGTGGCCGATCGAGACGTTGACGAGCTGGGAGGCGAAGTCGAGGTAGCGATTGCCCTCGTAGTCCCAGAAGTAGCGACCCTCGGCTCCGGCGATCGGGAGCGGCTCGATGGCGTTCTGGACCGACCAGGAGTGAAGGACGTACTGCTTGTCGAGCTCGGAGATTCGCTTCGCGTCGAGGCCTGCTTCGACCGCCATGCGGCGATCCTAACTTGAAGCCGCGGCGCGGATTGGGGACGATCCACACCTCACTAATTCAAGGAGGAGAGATGCAGCTGTACGCGATCATCAGGAGGAAAGGCTGGCGCACCGGGCAGGAGCTTCAGGAAGCAGCCGAGCGCTCGACGCGCGTCGGTAACGAGGAGATGCCCGACGACGTCCGTTGGATTCGCAGCTACGTGCTCGACGAGGGCGACGGTGCGGTCGGCACGGTCTGCATCTACGAGGCGACCAGCCCGGAAGCGATCCAGAAGCACGCATCTCTGGCCGACCTGCCGGTCGACGAGATCATTCCCGTCGCCGACACCGTGATCGTCCGCCCGGACCCGGCGCCCGTCGCGTCGTAGCGGGAGCTACCCTGGGGCGATGACTGAGGTCGTCAGCGCACCGCCGGCGGTCGAGCCGATCAACCACTGGATCGCCGGTAAGCCCTACGCCGGCGAATCGGGGCGCTCGGGCCCGGTCTTCAACCCGGCGCTCGGGGTCCACACCGGTGAGGTCGACTTTGCGTCGGCCGAGGAAGTCGATCGCGCCGTGCAGGCCGCGAAGCAGGCGTTTGCCGAGTGGCGGGCGGTGTCGCTGTCCAAGCGCACGGATCTCTTCTTCAAGATCCGCAAGCTCGTCGACGAGCACCGCGACGACATCGCTCGGTTCCTGACCGCCGAGCACGGCAAGGTCTTCTCCGACGCGAAGGGCGAGGTCGCGCGCGGGCTCGAGGTGATCGAGTTCTGCTGCGGGATCCCGGACTTGCTGAAGGGTGGCTTCTCGGAGCAGGCCTCCACGGGCGTCGACGTCTATTCGATCCGCCAGCCGCTCGGCGTGGTCGCCGGGATCACCCCCTTCAACTTCCCCGCCATGGTTCCCATGTGGATGTGGGCTCCGGCGGTCGCCTGCGGGAACACATTCATCCTGAAGCCGTCCGAGAAGGATCCCTCGGCCTCGATCTACGTGGCGGAACTGCTGAAGGAAGCCGGCCTGCCGGACGGCGTCTTCAACGTCGTCCACGGCGACAAGGTCGCGGTCGACGCGATCCTCGAGCACCCGGACATCGCGGCGGTTTCCTTCGTCGGCTCCACGCCGATCGCCCGTTATGTCTACGAGACGGGAACCTCGAACGACAAGCGCGTGCAGGCGCTCGGCGGTGCGAAGAATCACATGATCGTGCTACCGGACGCCGACATCGACATGGCGGCGGACGCGGCGGTCTCGGCCGGGTACGGCTCGGCCGGGGAGCGCTGCATGGCGGTCTCCATGCTCGTCGCCGTGGGCGACGCGGCCGATCGGCTGGTCGAGGCGATCAAGCTGCGCCTGCCGAACGTGAAGGTCGGGGACGGCATGGATCCCGATTCCGAGATGGGACCGCTGGTCACCCGCGAGCATCGCGACAAGGTCGCCTCGTACATCGACAGGGGACGTGACGAGGGGGCCACGATCGTCACGGACGGGCGCGAGACGAGCCCGGACGGCGACGGCTTCTTCCTTGGCGTCACGCTGCTCGACGACGTCAAGCCCGAGATGGACGTCTACAGGGACGAGATCTTCGGCCCGGTGCTCGGCGTCACCCGCGTGGACACCTACGACGAGGCCGTGCGGCTCGCGAACGAAAACCCGTACGGGAACGGCGTCGCCATCTTCACGCGCGACGGGGGCGTCGCGCGCCGCTTCCAGTTCGAGGTCAACGTCGGCATGGTCGGGATCAACGTCCCGATCCCGGTGCCCGTCGCCTACTACTCCTTCGGCGGGTGGAAGAACTCGCTCTTCGGTGACCTGCACGTGTACGGGCCCGAGGGGATTCAGTTCTACACGCGCGGCAAGGTCGTCACCTCGCGCTGGCCTGACCCGGCCACATCCAAGGTCGACCTCGGCTTCCCGCAGACTCGCTAGCCGACCTTGAAGGCCCTCGTCGTCGGCGGGGGGATCGGCGGGCTCGCGGCAGGAATCGCGCTTCGCCGGGTCGGGCTCGACGTCGTCGTACTCGAGCAGGCGGACGAGCTGAGGGCCGTCGGGGCGGGCCTCGGTCTGGCGGCGAACGCCGTGGCGGCGCTGGACCGAATCGGCGTCGGCAGCGAAGTTCGGGCACGCGGCGTGGCCGCCGAGCGACTGCTCGCGCTGAAGCCCGACGGTCAGCCGCTGCTGGAGCTCCGGCTGGCGGGTCGCGAGATGCTGGGCGTGCATCGCGCTGACCTGCAGGACGTCCTGGCGCGTGAGCTGGGGGAGGCGCTGCGACTCGGCGTCGCGTGCATGGGGTTTCGCGACAACGGTGCGCAGCTATCCGTTCGGGCTTCCACCGGCGAAGAGCTCGAGGCCGACGTAATCGTCGGCGCCGACGGCCTGCGGTCGAAGACCCGCTCCTGGCTCCTCGGTGAGGAGCCGCCGGCGTACGCCGGCTACGTCGGCTGGCGGGCGGTGACGGAGTTCCAAGACGAGCGGACGCGCGGGCGCATGACCGAAACCTGGGGACGCGGTGTTCGGTTCGGGCTGATCCCGATCGGCGGCGGCAAGCTGTACTGGTTCGTCTCCGAAAGCCGCGCGGAGCCGGACGCGCCGCTGGTGGCCGGCCGGCGAGACGAGCTCGGCCGCCTCGTCACGGGTTGGCACGGGCCGATCGAGGCGGTCGTCGCCTCGACCTCCGACGATGCGATCGTAGGGACGGGGATCTACTGGCGGAAACCCGCACGGACGTGGGGACGCGGCCGCGTGACGTTGCTCGGGGACGCGATCCATCCCATGACGCCGGATCTGAGCCAGGGGGCGGCGCAGGCGCTCGAGGACGCGGTCGTGCTCGCGGCGTCGCTTCGTGACGCGGACGATCCTGCGGCAGGCCTGCGCGCCTACGAAGCGGCACGGCGGAAGCGAACTGGTCAGATCGTCAAGCGATCTCGGGCCGCCGGCAGGCTCGCCCAGTCCAGCAGCGCCCTGGGCGCGGGCTTCCGGAATCTCCTGATCAGTTCGCTCCCGAATCGCCTGCACGGGATCCAGCAGGCGAAGATCGTCGACACCGAGCTACCGGCGCTCTGACCGTCAGCTGACGGGCTCGGCCACCCGCAGCTCCTCGCCGAACTTGGCCCGCGCGATGAACTGGCCGATCCCCGGCGCGGCGACGAGCTCGTCGTCTTCGATCAAGACCTTGCCGCGCAGGAGGACAACCTCGGGCGTTCCGGTCACATCGGTGCCCTCGAACAGGTTGTAGTCCGACTTCGAGTGGTCGGTCGCCGAGGCGATCGTGTGCCGCTTCTCGGGATCGAAGACGACGATGTCGGCGTCTGAGCCGACCGCGATCGTCCCTTTCCGCGGATAGAGGCCGAACAGCTTGGCCGGGTTTGTCGAGAGGAGCTCGACCATTCGGTTCAGCGAGATCCGGCCGGCGCGCACGCCGAACTCGTGGATCATGTGCAGCCGGTTCTCGAGGCCCGGCCCGCCGTTCGGGATCTTCGAGAAGTCATCGCGACCCATCGTCTTCTGGCCGTCCCAGAGAAAGGCGCAGTGGTCGGTGGAGATCGCGGACAGCACGTCCATGCGCACCGCGTTCCAGAGCACGTCCTGGTTCGCCTGGTCGCGCGGCGGCGGCGTGTAGACCCACTTCGCGCCCTCGAAGTTCGGCCGCTCGAGGTACGAGTAGTCGATGAAGAAGTACTGCGTGCAGGTCTCACCCCAGACGTCCCAGCCCTTCTCGCGGGCGATCTGAATCGGCTCGACCGACTCCTGGCACGACACGTGGACGACGTACAGCGCGCAGCCGGCGACGCGCGCCAGCTGGATGGCCCGATTCGTCGCCTCGCCCTCGGTCTCCGGCGGCCGGGTCAGCGCGTGGTACTTCGGCTCGGTCTTGCCCTCGGCGAGCGCCTGCTTGACGAGCACGTCGATCGCGTCGCCGTTCTCGGCGTGCACCATCACGAGCGCGTTCGTTTCCGCCGCGACCTCCATCGTGCGGAAAAGCGTCTCGTCGTCGACCATCAGCGCGCCCTTGTAGGCCATGAAGAGCTTGTAGGAGGTGATGCCCTGGTCGGGGAGGGACGCGAGCTCCTCGAGCGTCCCGCCCCCCTTCAGGTCGGTGACCGCCATGTGGTAGCCCATGTCGATCACCTGCTTGCCGTTGGCCTTCGAGCGCCATTCCTCGAGCGCGTCGGCGAACGACGAGCCCTGCGGCTGGATGATGAAGTCGACGTGGGTCGTGGTGCCGCCGAAGGCGGCCGAGGTCTGGCC
>JBIOYJ010000071.1:0-2063 GCA_044870105.1 Gaiellaceae bacterium
GCATACGTCCGTGAGGATAGGCGCGGGGCAGCGAACTTCAACCGCGGTACCTGTTAGGCCGCGTCCGGCCTGGACAGGCTCCGTGCAAACTGGTCGCGGGGCTGGGCAGGCTGAAACGGGAGAACGGCTCCTGTCGGCCGGGGCACTAGCTTGGCGAGTGGTTGGCGAGTAGCCCTATCGAAAGCGCGGGAACCTGGCCGTTGATGGCCGTGCGGAAACGGCTTGAACGTGCCCTGTCGTCCCCTGGTGTCCCTGCCTGCGCAGCCTTCACACGCGGGAGGTCGCTGGTTCGATCCCAGCCGCGCCCACTTCTAACCATTAGGCGAGCCGCTCTATGATCGAGCGGTGACCGAGGAAGAGCGCGTTTTGCGCGAGTTCTACGACGCCTTCAACGAGGGCGATCTCGAGCATTCGGCAGCGCAGTTCGCTCACGAGTGTGAGTACGAGTTCGTCGCATTCGGCTCAGCCGGTACGCAGCGAACACGGGAGGAGGTTCTCGAGGGGCTGCAGAGCTGGCGAGCCGCGTTCCCAGACGGACGCGTGGAGGCGACCAACGTGATCGCGTTCGGGAATACCGTCGTCGCCGAATGGGACTCACGCGGCACGTGGACAGGGGCGCCGATCCGCGGCGAGAAGCCGAACGGTCGACGCTTCGAGCGGCGTGGCTGCGCTGTCGCGGAGGTCGAGAACGGAAAGATCGTCCGCTGCCGCGATTACTTCGACCGGGCGAACATGTGGGAACCGCTCGGGCTGATGCACTCCTTCGGCGGGTGAGGCTGGCCAGAAGCAGCGCGCGAGCGTCAGATGTGGAGGCGCGGTCCGCCGAAGGTCACGGCCTCGCGGTTAGCGTAATGCTCGGTTCCCACTCCCTTCGGAAGTCCGCTCGCGCTTCGCGCGACATGACGACTTCCGATGGATCGTCTCCTAAAGGTTGCGTTGTTGAGCCGCGGCCGCGCATGTCGTCCGCGGCGACCAGACGTCTGACATCGCCCGGCTTAGCCGGTTCGGGCTTCGGCGACCGCGGCGCGGATCCGTGCCGCGCCGTCGAACGGCACCGGATCGCCGTGCGGGATGATCACGCGCTCGACCGGCAGCTCGGCGATACGCTCGAGCGACGCCAGCAGCGGCTCGCGCTCGGCCTCGTCGACGAACACGTGGAACCCCTCGCCCGTCCCGCTGAGCACGTCACCGCTGACGAGCGTTGCGTGCTCGCGGATGAAGAAAACGACCTGCTGCGGCTCGCCGTCGAGTTCGATCGCTTCGATGCCCCGCAGCATGTCGCGCGTCGTCCCGGGATTCGCCCGCTTGCGCCACTTGGCGTGCGGCGGCACCCACACCAAGGCGCCGTAGCGCTCGACGAAGTCGGCGGTGCCGCGGTAATGCGCCGGCTGCGTGAGCAGCACCTTGACGGGCTTGCCATGGGGGTCGAAGTCGCCGTCGGGCGGTAGGAACGGGTCGATTAGGGCAACCTCGTCCTCGGTCTCGTACCGGACGACGGGTACCTCCTGCGGCCAGTCCTCGCCCGGTTCCCAGTCCGGGTGCGGCGAGAGCCACCACGACAGCTCACTCACACGGCGAGACTATCGGGATGCCTCTGGGCCGGTCCTTCGAAGTCCACAGCCCGTTTCGTTGCTCGGGGGGTCGCCGCCTGTGCTGTTCCAGAGCCCAAGCGTCGCCGCGGTAACCTCGACTGCAAAGCGGTTCGCGTAATGCTCGGTTCGGCCCACTCGTTTTGGACATGCCCAACGCGCCGGTGTGACGTTCGCGGCTCGCGGTTCCGCTTCAGGTCGGGCGGTTGCCTTTCTGAAAGCCTCTGTCACGATCGGTGCTGAGAAGATGGTGCTCGAGATCGTCGGCAGGGACGAGGAGCTTGCCTCCGTTACAGCGTTCCTCGACGAGGTGCGGGAGGGGCCTGCTGCGCTCGTGCTCGAGGGGGAAGCAGGCATCGGCAAGTCGACGCTCTGGCTCGCTGGCGTCGAGCATGCGCGCACGCAGGGGTTGCGTGTCCTCTCGTCGCGCCCGGCCGAAGCCGAGCGCAGCCTCGCTTACGCCGGGCTCGGCGA
>JBIOYJ010000072.1:0-4797 GCA_044870105.1 Gaiellaceae bacterium
TGGACAGAAGGGAGGCTGAGCCATGAAGCGTGTCGTCGTTGATCACTACGGCGGGCCCGAGGTCTTGAGGGTGGTGGAGGAGGACGATCCCAGACCGGGTCCGGGGGAGGTGCGCGTCCGGGTTCTGGCCGCGGGCGTGTCGTTCACCGACGCGCTTATCCGCGCGGGCACGTACCTCGGCGGCCCGAAGCCGCCGTTCACGCCCGGTTACGAGCTCGTCGGCGTCGTCGAGGAGCTCGGCCCGGGCTGCTCGAGGCTGCGAGAGGGAGACCGTGTCGGCGCGCTGACGGTGTGGGGCGCCGACGCGGAGCGTGTCTGCGTGCCGGAGAAGTACGCGGTCGAGGTGCCCGAGGACCTCGACCCGGCGGAGGTCGTGAGCCTCGTCCTCCCCTACATGACCGCCTACCAGCTGCTTCACCGCGTGGCAATGGTGAAGAGGGGGGAGACGGTGCTCGTGCACGGCGCGGCCGGCAGGGTGGGCACCGCGGTTCTCGAGCTCGGAGCGCTGGCCGGGCTTGGCCTCTACGGAACCGCGTCAGCTCGCGACCGCGCCGCGGTCGAGCTGCTCGGCGCGGTCGCGATCGACTACCGCAACGAGGATTTCGTGGCGGGTGCGCGGGCTCCCCGGGAAAGGCGTGGACGTCGTGCTCGACGGGCTCGGTGGCGCGCTGTCGGTTCGCTCCTTCCGCGCGCTGCGGCCCGGCGGAAGGCTTGTCGTGTTCGGCTACTACTCCACGCTCGCGCAGAGGCGCAAGAGCCGGCAAGCGTGGATCGAGTGGTACGCGGCGACCGCGAGCGTCTGGCTCTGGGGCCTGCTCTCGCCTCGCCGGCGGGTCCTCGCCTACCGGATCGACAAGCTGCGCATCCACCACCTGGATTGGTTCCGGGAGGACTTCCTCGCGTTGCTCGAGCCGCTTCGTCGTGGCGAGATCCACCCGGTCGTGGCCGAGCGCCTGCCGCTCACTGAAGCGCGCCGCGCACACGAGCTGCTGGAGAGTTCGGGGGCGACGGGAAAGCTCGTGCTCGTGCCATAAGGCGCCGAGGACGCTCGCTGATCGCGCGCGACGTCCGTGCTGGTCGAGTCGGGCGAGTCGTGTCCGCTGGAGCTGGCTTGCCCGTGCGACCGTCGCGTACGTGCGCATGGAAGCCGCCCAAAACCCCGACGACCTTCGCCTCGCCACGCTCGTCGGTGAGCTGTCTGTCCAGGATCCGCTGTTCCGCCAGTGGTGGGCGCGCCACCGCGTCGCGATCAAACGTCGAGGCACCAGGACGTTCGACCACCCACGCAGGCTGTGCTACGGCCGGGAGTCTTCTGCGCGGGCGTCCATCGGCGGCGGGGGTCGCGAGCTCGTTCGCCGGACGATCGTCATTCCGCGCAAGCTCGCCGAGCGCCTCGCCGCTGAGGCCGAGTGCCGTGATCTGGGCATCAACGACCTGATCGTCGAGCTCTCGAGCAGGGGTTACCCGAGCCCGCCGCTGACGAGTGAGCGTCGGCGGAACACCGGCGATGAGGCGGTGGACGGAGGACATCCGTCAACCCGGTGAGCACGATTCGTCGCCTTCGGCGACGCCCGGAAGCTTGCCGAGAATCTCGGCGATCGCGTCGATCTCGTCGTGCGCGAAGTGCTCTTCGAACAGCGCCCGGATCGAGGCGACGTGGCCGCCCGACGCTGCCTCGAGCTTGTCGCGGCCGGCGGCTGTGAGCTGCGCGTAGGTCACGCGGAGGTCGGTCACGCAGGACGCTCGCTCGACGAGGCCCGCATCCTCGAGCCCCTGGAGGAGGCGTGTGATGCCCGACGGCGTCAGCATCAAGCTCCGTGCGAGCTCCACTCGCTTCAGTCGCCCGTCCTCGGCGCGGGAGAGCACGAGCAGCGCCTCGTAGTCGTTGAGCGTCAGGCCGTGCGCCTCCTGGAGCTCCGCGCTCAGCAACCTCGTCGTCGAGACGTAGGCGCGCAGCAGCCTCGTCCAAGCCCGGACCGCCGGTTCGATCGCTTGCTCTGTCAAAATTTGCGCCATCAAGGAATAATGATAGAGTTGTTTGCGCACTCAATAGTATACGAAGCAATGAAAGGAGCGGAAAACCGCATGAGCAACACAATTCTGACAATTGCCCCGGCCGGCAACTGGAGCCTCGACCCCGTCCATTCGCGCGTCGACTTCGAGGTTTCCTACCTCGCCGGGACGTTTAAGGGTGAGTTCCATGAGATCGGGGCGGAGCTCGCGGTGGACGGCGAGCGCGCTTCGCTCGAGGGCATGGCGAAGGTTGCGAGCGTCGACGTGAAGGACGACAACCTCTCAGCCCATCTCCAGTCCCCCGACTTCTTCGACGCCGAGCGGCACCCGGAGCTTCGCTTCGCAGCCCAGGACATCCGCCTCGACGGCGACAGCAAGGTCTCGGTGGACGGCGAGTTGACGATCAAGGGCATCACCAGGCCGGTCGCCGTGACGGGGACCGTGACCGCGCCGATCGTGGACGCCTACGGAAACGACCGCATCGGCCTGAATCTGAGCACGACCGTCGACCGCACCGACTTCGGGGTCGACTGGAACCAGCCGCTCCCGAGCGGTGACCCGTCGCTCGCGAACGACGTGACCATCCTCGCCGAGCTGCAGTTCGTGAAGCCGGGAGGCGAAACGAGCTAGTGACGCGGATCCTGGGCATCTCCGGCAGCCTCCGCCGCGACTCGCACAACACCAACCTGTTGCGCGCCGCGGCCGAGACCGCCGGCCCGAGCGCCGAGCTCGAAGTCTACGACGCTCTGAAGGAGGTTCCGCCGTACGACGAGGACGACGACGTGTACCCGCGCCCTGAGAGCGTCGCACGCCTGAACGCGGCGATCGAAAACGCCGACGGGGTGCTCTTTGCGACCCCGGAGTACAACGCGTCCATTCCGGGCCACCTGAAGAACGCGATTGACTGGATCTCGCGCCCAGTGGCGACGAACGTGCTGCGGAACAAGCCCGTGGCTGTCGTCGGCGCGAGCACCGGCGCGTTCGGGGCGGTCTGGGCGCAAGCCGAGCTCCGTAAGGTCCTGGCCGCGCTCGGCGCGCGGGTACTCGATGTCGAGCTCGCCGTCCCGCATGCTCACACCCGCTTCGACGAAGGCGGGCTGACCGACGACGAGATCCGGGCAAGCCTTGCCGACGCTGTGGAGGCACTGGCCGCCGAAAGTCGACGACGCGAAGGCCTGGAGGTCGTCGCCTGATGCGGATCGATGCCTCCGCAACGTCGATCACGTGGCTTCCCTTCGACGCGCTCGACCGGCTTCATGTCGTCCCACTCGAGCTCGCCGTCGCCCACTACGACCAGGCTCCGCCGGAGGTCCTTCCGGACCTCGACGAACTCCGGCGGCAGGATGCGTTCCGCGAGGCCAACGAGCTCCGCGCTTGGATCGAGGTCGACGGCGGCGAGGTCGTCGACTACGGCCAGACCGGCAGGAGTTTGATCGGCGACGGGCCAGAGCTCGAGGCACAGCAGGTCTTTTTCGCCGCCGTCGAGTTCCCGGTGATCCAGCCTGAGCCGGAAGTCGGGGACGGCTGGGTCCGGTTCACGCAGACCGTCGGCGGCCGGATCGGCCTGCCTGCGCCCAGACCTGTCGTCGGCCGGCCCTACTTCCACGTCGGCGCCGTCTCGGCCTGGACGACGCTCGAGCTCCTGATGCGCGCGGACGGGATGACCGAGACCAGGCTCGTCGCCGCGAGTCCGTTTCCCCGCCACTCGCTCTACGCCGCGGATCGCCGGCTCGTCGACGTTTTCGGGGCGGTCGAGTTCGAGCTTGGCGAGGGTACGCCGTGGGGGGACGAGGGGACGCCGGCCTTTGCCGCCGCCGTGGAGTCGGAGCTCGAGCGCAGGCTTGCGACCTCGATCCTCCGCGACGGCGCGAAGCTCGTTCGGCGTCGCGTGGCACGCGGCGAGACGCTCGTCGAGCAGGGGAAGCCCGGTCACGACCTCTTCGTACTCCTCGACGGAGTTTTCGATGTCGAAATCGACGGCGAGGTCGTGGCGCAGGTCGGTTCAGGCGCGATCCTGGGGGAGCGGGCCGCGCTCGGAGACGGGCGTCGCACCGCGACCCTTCGCGCGGTCCGGTCGTCGCGCGTCGCGGTGATCGGCTCGGACGAGATCAGCAGGCCGCACCTCATCGAGATCTCGGCGTCGCGCACGTCCTAGCGCGTGGGTTCGCAAATTCAAGCGCGTAGGGTGCGCGTCCTCGCGACGCCGTCGATGAAGAGGGGGCGTGCCGCGTACCTCGCTCGACGCTTCCGCGCTCTCCACGTCCCGAGGAATCCGCCCCACCATTCTCCATGCTCGACGAGCCGTGCACCGCTAGCGCGCTGGCTCTCAGCCAAACGTGCAATCGACGATGACCTTGTCCAGAGCGCTCCTGAGAACGGCGAGCTCCCGATCATCGAGTTGCGCGAAAAACAGTTCCGAGACGCCGCGCAGAGGCAAGGTGTCAGGTCTTGCAGTACGACAATCTGCTACACGGGTGCGGAATTGCGTGATTGCAAGACCCGACACAAACACTCCGGGGCGAACCGCGAACGGCGCGATGGCGGCGGGCCGCCGCGATTAGTCGGCGACTCGCGCGACCCCACTCAGCCGTGCCGCGCGGTTGGCATCGGCGGCGGCAACGGCAAGGAGCACAACACTTAGAGGAAGCGCAACGCCGAAGGTGAGCATGAGCTGAAAGAACGCGGCGATCACGGCGAACGCCGCGCCACCACGCAGGACGACGCGGTTTTGTGAGTCGCGCAAAAGCGGTACGGCCGGAGCAATGAACGCCAGCGCGGGGATTA
>JBIOYJ010000073.1:0-2825 GCA_044870105.1 Gaiellaceae bacterium
GCCGAGCTCACCACCAACCTCGCGCAGATGATGGAGAACCGGCTCGAGGAAGTGACCCAGGGCTTCGCGCAAAGGTCTTCGTCGATCGTCCAGATGATGGAGGACCGGTCGCAGCAGATCACCGAGACGCTGGTCGATACCTCCAGCCGGCTCGCGGAATCCATCGCCACCAGCGGCGACGAGGTGAACTCGACCTTGAAGTCGACCGGCGACTCGCTCGTCCTCGACCTCAGCCTGCGCGGCGGCGACGTCGTGTCCAAGCTCGAGCAGACCGGCGCCCGCATCACCGAGACCATCGTTTCGCGCAGCAATCGGGTGACCGACCAGTTCCGCGAAAGCGCCGAGGGGCTCGCCGACGTGATCGGCAACCGCGGCGACGCGGTGCGCGAGATGCTGGCCGCGCGGCTGCAATCGTTCGAGGACATGTTCAACCACGGCGGCGCCGAGCTCGCCGAGCGCATCGCGCGCGACTCGACCACGCTGGGCAACCTGATCACGCGCCACCTGGCCGAGTTCGACCGCACCGTGAAGACCTATGGCGGCGAGATGGTCGAGCGCCTGGGCGAGCGCACGCAGGACATCTCCAGCGCGATGCGCGATTACCTCGACAATTTCGACACCCGCGTCACCACCAAGTCCGCCGAGGTGACGGCGAGCCTCGACCAGCAGTTCACGCGCTTCCGCGACGCGCTCGACGGCCGCACGCAGACGCTCAACGAGGCGCTGGCCTCCCGCATCCAGGACGTCGCCAAGACGATGGCCGACGGCGGCAAGGAAGTGGTCGGGGCGCTCGACCAGCGCATCGCCGACGTCACGGCTGTCATCAACGTGCGCGGCGCCAAGCTTGCCGAGAGCATCGGCGGCAAGATCGAGGACATCGACAAGACGCTCGGCGTCAAGGCGATGGAAGTCGCCGACAACATCGGCAACCGCATCGGCCGTTTCGAGGAGCTCCTGATCGGGCGCGCCGAGAACGTGACCAAGGAAATCGAGGCCCGCAGCCAGTCCGCCGCCGACCTGCTCACCGCCCGGACGGAGCATCTCAGCAGCACGATCAGGACCAATGCCGGCGAGGCCGCCCACGCGCTCGAACAGCTGACGACGTCGTCGGTCGAGACGATCAGCGCGCGGGTCGAGCAGTTGAACAATTCCATCAAGACCAATACCAGCGAGGCCGAGCGCTCGCTCAGCCATCTCGCGACATCGGCCTCCAGCACCATCACGTCGCGCGTCCAGCAGCTGACGGAAGCCGTCAAGACCGATACCGCCAGCGCCGAGCAATCGCTCACTCAGCTCGCCACCAACACCACGGCCGCGATCCGCGCGAGCGCGCACGACGCCGAGCGCACGCTGAGCGGAATGTCGACCGGCGTGAGCAACGTGCTCAAGCAGAACGCCAGCGAGGTCGAACGCACGCTGCTGGCGGTGAGCGCCGAGGTGGCGCGCAACTTCGTCGGCAAGGCCGACGAGATTTCGACGGCAGTGAGCCAGCGCGCCGCCGAAATGACCCACATCGTCGACGAGAAATCGAGCGGCCTGCTCTCGGCGCTCACCAACAAGAGCCAGGAATTCGCGAGCGAGGTCAGCCGCGTCACCGACCATGCGGTCAAGGCGATCGAGGCCAAGGGCTTCAACTTCACCCAGACCATGATGGACAACAGCGAGCAGATCGCGCGCCTGATCAACGAGGCGAGCGAGAGCGCGACCGGTGCCGTCAGCCAATCGCTGAAGGAGCTGCAGACCAGCCACATCGCCGCGACCGAGACCACGAGCGAAGCCGTCAACCGCTCGATCAAGGACCTGCGCGAGACCGCCGAGATGGCGACGCAGAGCGCGTCGAAGACGATCACGCGCACGCTCAAGGAGCTGCAGGATACGACTCAGGCGTCGGTCGAGCAGTCCAAGCAGACGGCGTCCACCGCGGTCTCCGAGATCCTGGAGACGCAGAACATGCTGCGGTCGGACACGACCGCCCTGTTCGAGCGCCTGCGCGAGGCGAACATCCTGCTGCAGGAGGTGCTCAGCGGCGCGCACGAGAACATGAGCGGGATCGAGGCCACGCTGGTCACGCGCGTCGCCGATTTCGTCGCCGCCATGAACGAGGTCGCGACCAAGACCGGGGCGGCGAACAGCGAGGTCGAGCGCAACATTGCGAGCTTCCAGACGATGTCGACGCAGGCCCTCACCGACCTCGGCCAGCTCGCGGGCCAGTTCGACGCGCATGGCCGCTCGCTCGCGGAGGCGGTGGCGCTGATCGACACCAGCAATCGGCGCACCGAGGGTACGATTACCGAACGGCGCGCATCGATGGAGGAGCTGGTCGCCACGCTCGACGGCAAGAGCAACGATCTCGAGCAGCGGCTCACGCGCTTTGCCAGCGTGCTGGACCAGTCGCTCGAAGGCGCGGCGGAGCGCGCCCGCGAGATCGCCCGCCTCACCGCCGAATCGACCACTGGCGGCGCCCGCGCGATCGCCGAGAGCTTCGAGTCGATCCGCAACAATGCGGAAGAGGAACGCAAGCACATGGCGGAAGCCATGCAGGGCATCTACGCGCAGACGACCGAGGAAGCGAACGAGTTGTTCAACCAGGTTGCCGAACGGTCGAATGCCATGTTCACGCAGGCGGCCGAACGCTTCGTCGAGGTGCTCGACGGGCTCAAGCGCATGACCTCCGAGATGCAGCACGAGCTCGAGACCACGCGCAGCGAGCTGCGCAAGGGCATTCTCGAGCTGCCGCAGGAGACCGCCGACAGCGCCGCCCAGATGCGCCGCGTGATCGTCGATCAGATCGAGGCGCTGGCCGAGCTCAATCGCATCGTCGCCCG
>JBIOYJ010000074.1:0-9445 GCA_044870105.1 Gaiellaceae bacterium
TCCTGGCAGAGCGGGCACACGTCGACGAAGTTCTCGCCGTCGGGGGCGTAACGCACCGCACGCTCTCCAACGAGCAGCGTCCGCTCGCAGATCGCGCAGGTCCGCGTTGCGGTCACCGCACTCCGCGAGATGCGCATCGGCGGATACTACAGACGTCCGCGAAACCCACCGCGCTCCGGGTCAGCGGCGCAGACGGACGCATGGGCGAAGCCCACGCGTCCTGATGTCGGCGCCGTAAGCGGCGCCTCAGGACGCTTTGAAGCTCGCCTAAACGGCGGCTTCTTCCTTCTCCTTCTTCGCCTCGTCGATGATCTTCTGGGCGATGTGCGAGGGCACTTCCTCGTAGCGGGCGAAGTGCATGTGGTAATCGCCGCGTCCGCCGGTGAGCGACGTGAGCGACTGCGAGTAGGTGAGGATCTCCGCCATCGGGACCTCGGCCTTGATCGAGGTCATTCCGCCCCGAGGCTCCATGC
Organism: Gaiellaceae bacterium; assembly: GCA_044870105.1. Taxonomy (GTDB): domain Bacteria; phylum Actinomycetota; class Thermoleophilia; order Gaiellales; family Gaiellaceae; genus JBKPFU01. The sequence goes on from JBIOYJ010000074.1 coordinate 474, forward strand.
CTTGCAGCCGGCCGCGCCGTGAGTTGAGATCGCCGTTGACGGCGCCGACGGCGTCGTCGGGAACGGCCACCTCGACCTCCATGATCGGCTCGAGCAGAACCGGATCGGCCTGCTCGTAGGCTTGCTTGAACGCGAGTGAGCCGGCGATCTTGAAGGCCATCTCCGAGGAGTCGACGGAGTGGTGCGACCCGTCGACGAGCCGCACACGCACGCCCTGCACGGGCGCGCCCGCGAGCTCGCCGTGCTGCATCGCCTCCTGGATTCCCTTGTCGACGGCCGGACGGAAGCCTTGCGGGATCACGCCGCCGACGATCTCGTCCACGAACTCGTAGCCCTCGTGGCTCTCGAGAGGTTCGAGCACGACGTGGCAGTCCCCGAACTGGCCGCGTCCGCCGGTTTGCTTCTTGTACCGCCCTTGCGCCTTCGCCTCGCGGCGAATGGTCTCCAGGTAGGGCACACGGGGCTGGTGCAGGTCGACGTCGGCGCCGAAGCGGCGCTTGATCCGCTCGACGGCGACTTCGACGTGTATCTGGCTCATGCCGGAGAGCAGCTGCTCACCGGTCTGTGGATCGCGGCGGAGCTGGAGAGTCGGATCCTCCTCGGAGAGACGCCGGAGCGCGGTGCCCACCTTCTCCTCGTCGCCTTTCGTCTTCGGCGTGATCGCGAAGCTCATCACCGGCTCTGGAAAGTCGATCTTGGGCGCGTCGACGGGGACTTCCTTGTCGAGGAGCAGGTCGCCGGTCGTCGTCTCCTTCAGCTTGGCGACCGCCCCGATGTCGCCGGGACCGAACTCCGTCGCTTGGTCGTGCTCCTTGCCCTGGAGCTCGAGCAGCTGCCCGACACGCTCCTTCGAGCCGGCGCGCGGGTTCACGACCGTGGAGTCGGACTTCAGCGTTCCAGCGACGATGCGGAAGAGGTTGATCCGGCCCGCGAATGGGTCGGCCACCGTCTTGAACACGAACGCCGCGGTCCCGGCGCCGTCGACCGAGATCGGCAGCTCCTTCTTCGCCGGCGAGGGCACGCCCTCGACGAGCAGGTCGAGCAGGGCGGCCGTGCCGAGGTTCCTCGCCGCGACGCCGCAGGCGACGGGGAAGAGCTCGCCGCGCGTCACCGCGTCCTTGAGCGCCTTGGCCACCTCCTCGTCCGAGAGCTCCTCGCCCTCGAGGTAGCGCTCCATCAGGCCCTCCTCCGTCTCGACGACAGCGTCCAGGAGCTTCTCGCGGTACTCGGAGACCTGCGCGGACATCTCCTCGGGGATCTCGCCCGGCGAGCCCTCGCGCTCGCCGCCGGGGTCTGTGTACGCCTTCATGTGCAAAAGGTCGACGATCCCTTTCAGCTCGTGCTCGTGCCCGATCGGCAGGTGCACCGCCACACAACGCTCGGAGAGCTGCTCGCGAAGCTGCTCGAGCGCGCGGAGGAAATCGGCGCGCTCGCGGTCGAGCATGTTCACGAAGACGACGCGCGAGAGCCCGAGCTCGTCGGCCCGGTTCCAAGCGCGCCCGGTCTGCACCTCGACGCCCATCACGGCGCTAGCGGCGATCAGCGCCCCCTCGACCACGCGCAGCGCGGCGATCGTGTCTCCTTGGAAGCCGGCGTCGCCGGGGGTATCGATCAAATTGATCTTGCGGCCCTGCCACTCGAGATGGCAGAGCGATGACGACAGCGACATCTGGCGTTTCTGCTCGTCCTCGTCCCAGTCGGAGACGGTCGATCCCTGCTCCACCGAGCCGAGCCGGTTCGTGGCTCCGGCCTGAAACAGCATCGCCTCGACGAGCGAGGTCTTGCCGGTGGCGCGGTGGCCGACGACGGCGACGTTGCGGATCTTTCCGGGCTCGGCGGCAGGCATCTGAAGCGGTTCCTCCTCGGTCGGTGGGGGTTTCGGGGGATCGTATCCTGCGCCTCGTGTGGTGGCGGGACGCCGTCGTCTACCAGATCTACCCGCGCTCCTTTCAGGACTCTGACGGCGACGGCGTCGGCGATCTGCCCGGGATCACGATGCGGCTCGACCACCTCGAGTACCTGGGAGTAGACGCCCTGTGGCTCTCGCCCATCTATCCGTCGCCGCTCGCCGACATGGGCTACGACGTCTCCGACTACATGGACGTCCATCCGGACCTCGGCACGCTCGCGGACTTCGATGAGCTGGTCGCGGGCGCGCACGAACGAGGCCTCCGCGTCCTGCTCGACCTGGTTCCATGCCACACCTCCATCGAGCACCGCTGGTTCCGCGAGCACGCGGACTGGTACATCTGGGCCGACGGGGACGAGCGGCCGAACAACTGGAAGGCGGCGTTCGGCGGACCGGCCTGGACACGAGACGAGGAGACCGGCCGCTGGTACCTGCACTCCTTCTATCCCGAACAGCCGGATCTGAACTGGCGCAACCCGGAGGTCGTCAGGGCGATTCAGGACGTGGTCCGGTTCTGGCTCGACCGCGGCGCCGACGGCTTTCGGCTCGACGCGATCGACAAGCTGATCAAAGACGAGCACCTGCGGGACGACCCGCCGGCTGCGAAGCCGTTCCCGCTGCCGCTGCGCCCTGAGGCGGCGAGGCTCGACCGGATCTACTCTGGCAACCGCCCCGAGGTGGGCGAGGCGCTGGCCGCACTGCGCGAGGCCGCCGGAGACGCGTATCTCGTCGGCGAGGTCTACCTCGGCACCGCCGAGTACCCGCCGTACCTCGAGCACCTCGACGCCGTCTTCGCCTTCGAGTTTCTCTTCGCGCCCTGGAACGCGGAGGCGCTGCGCGCCGCGATCGCGCCAGCGGCAGAACTCGAACGCGTGGCATGGGTGCTCTCGAACCACGACTTCTCCCGCCTCGCGACTCGCCTGGGCCGCGAGCACGTGCGCAACGCAGCGAGGCTGCTGGTCACGCTGCCCGGTGCGGCGTTCATCTACCAGGGCGACGAGATCGGGCTCGGGGACGGACCGGGAGCGAATCCGCCCTACGACCGCGCCGGCCGCGATCCCTACCGCCACCCGATGCAGTGGGACCCGACGCCGAACGGAGGCTTCACGGAAGGGCAGCCCTGGCTGCCCGCCGTCGACCCGGAGGAGCGCACCGTCGAGAACCAACGGGGTGACCCCGCCTCGCTGCTCGAGTACTACCGGCGGCTGATCGCCGAGCGCGGCGAGCTCGGGCCCCGGTTCCGCCTCGTCGATGCACCTCCGGGAATGCTCGCATACGAGCGCGATGGCCGCCTCTTCGAGATCGAAACTGGTTAACGTTTCGGGCATGGCCGAGATCGAGTACGACAGAGTTTCGAAGGTCTTCGACGACGGCACGCAGGCCGTAAAGGAGCTCGATCTCAAGATCGAGGACGGCGAGCTGATGGTCTTCGTCGGTCCCTCCGGCTGCGGCAAGACGACGGCGCTGCGCATGCTCGCGGGGCTCGAGGAGATCACCGATGGCGAGATCCGGATCGGCGATCGGATCGTCAACGACCTCTCGCCCAAGGACCGCGACGTTGCAATGGTCTTCCAGAACTACGCCCTCTATCCGCACATGACGGTCGAGCAGAACCTCGCCTTCGGGCTGAAGCTCCGCAAGCTGCCGAAACAGGAGATCTCGCAGCGGGTCCGCGAGACGGCGCAGAAGCTTGAGATCGAGGAGTTCCTGAGCCGCAAACCGCGCGCGCTCTCCGGTGGGCAGCGCCAGCGCGTAGCGATGGGGCGTGCGATCGTGCGCAACCCGCAGGCGTTCCTGATGGACGAGCCGCTCTCGAACCTCGACGCGAAGCTCCGCGTCCAGATGCGGGCCGAGATCCACGCGCTTCAGCGTCGCCTCGCTGTGACGACGATCTATGTCACGCACGACCAGGTCGAGGCGATGACGCTAGGCGACCGGGTCGCCGTCATGCTCGACGGGCGCCTGCAGCAGGTCGACACGCCGCAGGTGCTCTACGACAAGCCGGTCAACGAGTTCGTGGCCGGGTTCATCGGCTCTCCCGCGATCAACCTGGTCGAAGCGGAGCTCACGCGTAGCGACGGCAGCCTCTCCGTCACCTTCGGCGAGCACCGCCTGACGCTCGACGAGCGTCTCGCTCGCAATCGCTCCGGTCTGGAGAGGTACATCGGCCGGACGGTCCTTCTCGGGATCAGGCCGGAGAGCTTCGAGGATGCCGGACTCGAAGGCGACACGCCCCCGGATCGGCGCATCACGACGACGTGCGACCTCACCGAGCCGCTCGGCGCGGAAGTGCTCGTCTACTTCTCCGTCGCGGCGGTCGGAGTCACGTCCAGCGCCGCGAGCGAGAACCCGGAGGACGCCGGAGTGTACCTCGGAGAGATGGACGGAAACGGCGCGTCACGAACCCGCCTCGTCGCCCGGGTCAGCCCGAACACACGCATCGCCGAGGGCAGTCGGGTCGAGCTGTCGGTCGACACGAAACGGCTCTACTTCTTCGACCCGGAAACCCGAGAAGCCGTCTAGCCCTTAACCGCTCCCGCCGTCAGTCCGGCGAGAATCCGCCGCTGCAGGATCAGCGTCGCCGTGATCAAGGGCAGCGTCACGATCACGGTCGCGGCCATGATCTGACCCCACGGCACCTGGAAGCTGCTGCCCGACTTCCCGACGAAGGACGTGATCGCGAGCGGGACCGTGTACTTGTTGGTCGACTGGATGAACGAGATCGCGTACAGGTACTCATTCCATGCGGCGATGAAGGCGAGCAGCCCGGTTGTGACCAGACCGGGCGCTATCAGCGGGAGGAGCACCTTGTAGAAGACCTGCAGTGGCGTAGCACCGTCGACGTACGCCGCCTCCTCGAGGTCTCCGGGCAGCGCGCGCATGAAGCTGGTCAGCACCCAGACCGTGAACGGCAGCGTGAAGATCATGTAGCTGAGGATCAGCGCCCCGAGACGGTCGTAGAGCTGGAAATCCCTCATCATCGTGTAGAGGGCGCCGAGGATCGCGATCTGCGGGAAGATCGTCATCGACAGCATCAGGTAGAGCACCGCGGAACGTCCGCGGAACCTGAAGCGGCCGAGCGCGTACGCGGCGAGTGACCCGATTACGAGGGCCATCAGGGTGACTGCCCCGGCGACGATCGTGGAGTTGAGGAGCGCCCGCGTGAAGAACGACGTCGAGAAGATCTCGCGGAAGTTCGCGAACGTCGGGTGGGCGGGGAAGTACTCGACGGGCGTGCTGAAGAGCTGGCCCTCGGGCGTGAAGGCGGAGCGGACGGCCCAGTAGAAGGGGAACAGCGCGTAGACGAAGATCGCCGCGATCAGGAGCCAGAACGGGAGCTTCCCGACGAAGCGTCCAAGCGGGCTGCGCCGCAGCCAGCGCCCGCGGCTGACCGGCCGCGCCCTCGCCGCCTCGGCGACCGTGCTCATGCCGCGACCTCCGAACGAGCGCGCCGGCGTCTCACTGCTCCTGCACCCGCATGAAGGTCACGTAGATGACGACGAAGAGCGAGATGATCAGGAAGATCGCCACGCTGATGGCGCCGCCGTATCCGACCAGGCCGTCGCCGACGATCGTGCTCTGGTCGTAGATCGCCATCGTCTGCGTGTCGGGCCTGTTCCCGAAGAAGACGTAGAAGACGTCGAACACGCGAAGCGCGTCGAGCGTCCTGAAGATCAGCGTGACGAGGATCGCCGGCATCAGGAGCGGCAGCGTGATCCGCCAGAACTGCTGGAGCTTGTTCGCTCCATCGACCGCGGCCGCCTCGTAGACGTCGGTCGAAATCACCTGCAGGCCCGCGAGCAGAAGCAGCGCGACGAACGGCGTCGTCTTCCAGATGTCGACGGCGGAAACCGCCGCGAGCGCCGTGCTCGGCTCGGCGATCCAGGCGTGCCCGTGCGAGAGGATGTGCAGTCTGACACCGAGGTCGTTCACGACGCCGAAGATGTCGTCGAACATCCACTTCCACATCTGTGCCGCAACCACCGTCGGGATCGCCCATGGAACCAGCATCACCGCGCGCATCACACCTCGGCCCTTGAAGGTCGAGCTGACGACGAGCGCGATGATCATCCCGAGGACGAACTCGAACGAGACGGTGATCAGGGTGAACTTGACCGTCACCCAAACCGAGTCGCGAAAGATCGTGTCGTGCCAAAGGTCCTTGTAGTTCTGGAGGCCGACCCACTTCGTCGGCTCGATCCCCGCGAGGAACTCTTGGTTCGTGAAGCTCTGGTAGATCGTCTTGCCGAGCGGATAGACGGCGACGAACGAGACCGCCGCGAGCGCCGGCACAAGCATCATCCAGGCAAGGCGCGTCTGCCGTCGCTGGAGCTTCGTCCTTCGGCGGCGGCGACGCGGCGGAGCTGCGGGCGTTGCGACGGTGCTCATTCAGAAAGCCGAGGGAGGATGACCGGTGCCATCCTCCCTCGTTTCGACGTCGGGCGCTGCCCTACCGGAGCAGCCGCTTCAACTTCGACTCGATCGACGGCAGGACGCGGCTTGCGGGGGTGCCGTTGAGGATCTGGTTGACGCCCTGGTAGATCACCTTCGAGCCGGCGTTGTAGCGCGTCCTCAGCGAGTTCGAGGGGCGCGTCACACGCGTGACGTTGGCGATCGCAGGCTTCAGGTACGGATTCGCCCTCACGACCGCCCTGTCCCGCGCAACTCGCAGGATCGTCGGCACGTTCGTGTTGTAGATCGCATCGAACCGCTGGACGGCCGGACTCGTCAGGTAGCGGACAAGCTCGATCGCCGCCGCCTTGTGCTTCGAGTACTTCGACACGCCGAGCTGCCAGCCGCCGACGGTGCCGACGGACCCGCCGTTCGCCCCGTGCGGGAGCACGGTGACGCTGAACTTGCCCTTGACCTTCGAGTCGGAGCCCTGGCCGACCGAGTACGCGTACGGCCAGTTGCGCATGAAGGCCGCGTTGCCGGCGACGAACGCGTTGTGCGTCTCGCCTTCCTGGTACGTCGTGACGTTGCGCGGCGTCGTCTTGCCGATCTGAGCGCGCATCGCGTCCAGGACCGTCCGCGCGTTCTTGTTATTGATCGTGACCTTGCCGCCGTCGATGAAGTGGCCGCCGCCCGAGGACGCGACCCACTCGAGCGCGTCACAGGTGAGCCCTTCGTAGGCGTTGCCCTGGAAGACGAAGCCGTAGAAGCTGTCGTTGGTCCTTCGCTCGCCGGCCTGGATCTTCCTCGCCATCGAAAAGAGCTGCGTCCAGGTCTTCGGCGGGCTCCTGTAGCCGTACTTCCTGAGCAGGTCGGTGCGGTAGTACAGGATCCCGAAGTCGCCGAACCACGGCATCGCGACGAGCTTCCCACCGACTGTGTTGTTCCGGATGATCCCCGCCGCGTGCAGCCTCGCCGCCTTCCCCAGCGGGCGCTTGAGGTCGACGAGGTACGGCGCGAACGCACCCGGCCAGACGACGTCGAGCATCGCCACGTCGATCGACGACGACTTCGAGGAGAACGCCCTCGCGAGCTGCGAGTACGACGCATCGGAGGCCGACGGATGCGGCACGAGGTTGACGTTGATGCCGGTATCCCTCTTGAACCGCGCGACGAGCAGCAGGTCGCGCTTGTGGCTCGACCCCACCGCCGCATCACCGACAAACGTGATCTTCTGGCCTCTGTACTTACGCCTGATTGCCGCGGCATTCGGCACCCTCGGCGGCGCGATCGCGGCGCGTGTTACCGGCGCAGCCTGCGTCTCGGGACGCGATGTCCCGGCGCTCCCGGCTGCGGCGATCCCCAGCGCCGTCACTAGGACCGACCCGAACGCCAGTCCTGCGAGGACAAATAGTCGATGCTTCACTTCTCCCACGTCCTTTCTCTCGACCCGATCCCTATGTGGACCCCTTCACAACGGCGACCTTACCGACTTTCGAAGCGGCAACTCAACTGGATAACGGCGTCGGTGCGGGGCTAACGCTCCAGCGTCTCCCGTGTCTCGCGCGACTGGGCACCCGCCAGGCGTGCTTTGAGACGCAGGATCGCCTTCGTGTGCAGCTGCGACACCCGTGACTCCGTCACCCCGAGCACCTCGCCGATCTCGCGCAGCGTCAGCTCTTCGTAGTAGTAGAGCGTGACCACGAGGCGTTCGCGCTCGGGCAGTCGGGAGATGGACTCAGCCAGAGCTTCCTTGAGCTCGGTCTCGGCCAGCGCGGTCTGCGGCTCGGGACCCTGCGTGTCCTCGATCGTGTCGATCAGGGCGACCTGGTCGCCACCCGAGGCCGAGATCGTCCAGAGCTCGTCGAGCGCGGCGATCGAGGAGCGCGAGATCTCGGAGAGGCTCTCGTTGAACTCCTCCTCCGTGATGCCGAGTGCGTTCGAGACCTCCTCGTCGCTGGGCGTGCGGCCAAGCTTGGCTTCGAGCTGGGCGATCGCGCGCTCGATGTCCCGGGCGCGCGAGCGGATCGAGCGCGGCACCCAGTCGAGCGCGCGCAGCTCGTCGATGATCGAGCCCTTGATGCGCGCGATCGCGTAGGTCTCGAACTTGACGTCGCGATCGGGGTCGTAGCGCTCGATCGCGCCGATCAGCCCCAGGAGTCCGTACGAGACGAGATCGTTTTCGTCGACGTGCGCCGGCAGCCCGCTGCCGAGCCGCCCGGCGACGTACTTGACCAGCGGCGCGTAAGTGAGGATGAGGCGATCGCGGATCCCCTGGTCCTTCGTCTTGCGAAACTCCTGCCAGAGCGTCTGGGTGTCTTCCGGCGGCGTCGCCACGGTCAGAGAATACGCCGCGTCGCGGCCTTATCCCCTCAGGGCGCGGAAGGCAAGCGAGGCGAGCCAGAGCGCGATCGCTCCGGCCGCAATCACGATCACATACAGGCCCGGTTCGCGTTGCGCGGCCTCAGCCGCCGCCGCAGCCACTCCGATCAGCGCGATCGCGAGAACGAGGAAGAGGGCGCCGAGTGAGCGTCGAGGGCCGGCCACGCGCGGATGGTGCCTGAAAGGGCGAGGCTACAATCGATCTTCGCAACCCCTAGGGGCGTAGCTCAATTGGCAGAGCACCGGTCTCCAAAACCGGGGGTTGCAGGTTCGAGTCCTGCCGCCCCTG
>JBIOYJ010000075.1:0-5928 GCA_044870105.1 Gaiellaceae bacterium
GAGCGGAACGCGGAGGTCGAGCGGCGGCTGCAGGGAATCACCGAGACGATGGATCGACGCCTCGGCGAGCTCGACACGAAGGTCGACCGCCGGCTCGAGCACGCCTCGAAGCAGACGAACGCGATTCACAAGCAGCTCGGTGACGTCGGCCGAGCCACGAGCCTGCTCGCGGAGCAGGCGAAGGAGCTCGGTCAGCTCCAGCAAATCCTGCGCCCGCCCAAGTCTCGCGGCGGCTTCGGCGAGCTCCTGCTTGGAAACCTGTTGCACGACCGGCTCCCGCCCGACGCGTACTCACTGCAGTACGGCTTCAAGAGCGGTGAGCGGGTCGACGCGGTCATCCGCGTCGAGCGTCTCGTACCGGTCGACGCGAAGTTCCCGCTCGACAACTTCGAGCGGCTCGTCGACGCCCAGGAGGAGGCCGAGCGCGAGCTTTACGAGAAGGCGTTCGCACGCGACGTGAAGGGCCACGTCGACGCGATCGCGTCCAAGTACATCCGCCCCGACGAGGGCACTTACGACTTCGCCTTCATGTACCTCCCGTCAGAGGCGATCTACTACGAGCTCGCGTGCGGCAAGACCGGCGCCCTGCTCGGGTACGCGCACGAGAAGCAGGTCGTGCCGGTGTCGCCGTCGACGTTCACGGCCTACCTGCAGATGATCGTGCTCGGCCTCAAGGGCCTTCAGATCGAGCGTCACGCCCACGAGGTCATGGCCTACTGCGCCCAGCTGCACAAGGACTTCGGCAAGTTCAAGGAGGACTTCGACCTCGTCGGGACGCACCTCGGCCGGGCGCAGACGAAGTTCGGCGACGCCGAGAAGCGGCTCGACCGCTTCGAGACGAAGCTCGAGCAGGCGAGCGAGTCGCAGGAGCTCGAGAGTGGCGACGTGGTGGCTGAGCTCCCCCGCGCCGCAGACGCGGCCTGACGTCCCTCGCCGTCGTCGGCTATGCAGCCGCGGGCTGCTGCTCTTTGAGGTAGCGGATCAAGCCGCCTGCGACCACGATCTCGCGCTCCCGGGGAAGCAGGTCGTGCGTCAGCGTGATGGCGTCCCCGCCGTCGATCTCGACTTCGAGCTCGTCCTCGCCCTCGGCGATCGAGTGCACACCGGCGATCTTCCACGTCTGGCCCAACTCCGCCTTGTCGTAATCAGACTCGTCCCCAAAGAGCAGCGGAACGATTCCCTGCGCGATCAGGTTTCGACGGTGGATGCGCGCGAAGCTCTTGGCGATCACGGCGCGGACACCGAGCTGTGCCGGCGCCAACGCCGCGTGCTCCCGGCTGGACCCTTGCCCGTAGTTGTGGCCCGCGACGATGAAGCCCCCGCCCCACTCCTTGGCGCGCCTCGGAAACTCAGGGTCTCGGTGCTGGAACGTGAACTCCGCGATCGCCGGCACGTTCGACCGGTACGCCATCACCGTTGCCCCGTCCGGCGAGAGGTCGCCGGTGGAGATGTCGTCCGGGGCGACGATCAGGACGCGCAGCTCCAGGGTGTCCGGAAGCGGCTTCTGCTCGGGCGGCGGGTGGATGTTTGGTCCGCGCGGGATCTCGATCGAGGCGGCCTCGTCCGCGGGAGCAGGTTCCAGGATGTGCTTCTGCACGACCTCCGGCCGTGCCGGCGGGCGCTCCGGCAGCGCCGGCGGCGACAGCTCGCGCGGGTCGGAGATCACGCCCGTGAGCATCGAGGCCGCCGCAACGGCCGGCGAGCAGAGATAGACCTGGTCGTCCGCCGTGCCGCTGCGCCCCGGGAAGTTCCGGTTGAACGTGCGCAGCGAGTTCGACCCCGACGGCGGCGCCTGGCCCATGCCGACGCACGGTCCGCAGGCGGGCTCGAGCATGCGCACGCCGGCCATCAGCAGATCGACGTAGGTGCCCGAGCGAGTGATCTGGTCGAGGATCTGCCGCGAACCGGGCGTTGCCGTCGCTGAAACCAGTTGCTCGGAGATCCGCTGTCCGCGCAGAACCGCGCCGCACACAGCCAGGTCCTCATAGGACGAGTTGACCGACGAGCCGATGCAAACCTGCTGGATCGCGGTGCCGACGAGCTCCTCGACGGGCACCACGTTGCCCGGGCTCGACGGCTTCGCCACGAGCGGGACGAGCGAGGCCAAATCGATGTGCTCCTCCTCGTCGAAGTCGCCCGTGTCGCCGGTCGCCAGCTCGGCAAAATCCTCGCCACGCTGCTGCTCGTCCAGCCACCTGCTCGTCTCCTCGTCGGCCGGGAAGATCGCCCCGGTCGCGCCCAGCTCGGCGATCATGTTCGCGATCGTGCCGCGCTCGGTGTAGCTAAGGCCGTGCACGCCGGGCCCCGTGAACTCGAAGATCGCACCCCGGCCGCCGCGCACTCCGCGCCGGCGTAGCAGCTCGAGGATGACGTCCTTTGCCTGGATCCACGGCCGCGCGAGCTCGTTCTCCAGGAAGACGCCGACGATCTTCGGGCACGGCAGCTCGAACGGATGGCCGGCCATGCAGACAGCCACGTCGAGCCCGCCGGCACCGATCGCGATCATCCCGCACGACCCCGACTCGGTCGTATGCGAGTCCGCGCCGACCAGGGTCTGACCCGGCCGCACGAAGCGCTCGCAGTGCACGTAGTGGCAGATCCCGTTACCGGGTCGCGAGAACCACGCGCCGTACTTGGCCGCCATTGCCTGGAGGAAGCGGTGGTCGTCGGGGTTCTTGAAGTCGATCTGGAGGATGTTGTGATCGACGTAGACGACGGCAGTGTCGACCTGGATGCGCTCGACGCCGAAGAGCTCGAACTGCATCATCGCCATCGTCCCCGTGGCGTCCTGCGCGAGCGTCTGGTCCATGCGCAGCGCGATCTCCTGCCCGGGGACGAGATCGCCGCGCTCGAGATGCTCTTCGAGAATCGTGCGCGCGAGCGATGCCATCGGCTCTTTAGCTTAGTGGCTCCGAATCGCTCGGAAGCCGCGACCAGATCTCAAACTCCTTGCGCACGTCGTCCTTGAAGTGAACCGAGCGCAGGACGCCCTCACGGACATATCCCGCGCGTTCGGCGACCCGGATGGACGCCGCGTTCTGCACTGAGATCCGCAGCTCGATGCGCAGCGCCTGTAGCTCAGAGAAGGCCCACTCCGTCAACAGCTCCAGGGCCCGTCGCGCGACTCCGCGCCCTCGTGCTTCCGGGGCGACGACGTACCCGAGCTCGACCGTTCGCCCCGCCTGGTCGATCTTCACCGCGAGCGCAAGCCCGAGAAAGGTCCCGTCGGCGTCGACGACGGCGAATCCCTCCCGCGTTCCGGCCTTGCGGCCTTCCTCGTAGCGCGCGAGCCAGTGCCGCGCGAAATCTGGCGGCGGCGGCACCGGCACCAGCGTCTCACGCTGAACGTCCGTGTCCTCGACCAGTCTCGAGACCGCGTCGAGATGCGCCTCCGAGAAAGGCTGCAACCTGATCTCGGTCAGCGTCAGAACCTGAGCAGGGCCCCGATGCCCTCGACGGGCTCGAGATCGCGGTGGTGCACGATCGCGAGGACGGTGCCGCCGTGTGCCAACGTCTGGTGGACAGCGAGATCGAGGCCGTCTTCGCGCTCCTCCATCCGCGTGCCGTCCAGCGGGCAAGATCCGCCCTCGGCGCCGACGCGGCCGCACGCGGGGCACTGCCAAGCGTTGCGATCGGCCCCGTTCTGAAACAGAAGCAGCTCGACCCGACCGTCGGAAGCCGCCTCCAGGGTTTGCGGCCACCCGGACGAAGCCCGGCCGTTACGGCCTGCCTCGGAACGCCACCGGTCGACCGCCTCCTTCTCCTGCGTCGCGCGCCACTTCTCGAGCACGGGCCGAGCCTCCGCGAGCAGCTCGGCCGGGCTGGCGTGCGCCTCGGCCTGGGTCCAGCCGATGATCGCGGCCTTGACCTCGTGCGAGAGCAGCTCCTCGAACTCCGCCCGCGTCTCCTCGCTGGAGACGACGACGATGCCCGGGCGGCGCAGCCGGCGCACCTGCCGATCGAGGAGCTCGACGACGGCGCGCAGGTGCTCGAGCACATGCGTCTCGATGTGACGCTGATAGCGCGCCTGCGACCAGCCGCCCTGGTCGTGGCGGCCAAGTTGCTCGTCGAATTGGTTTGCGACCTCTTCCAGCTTTCCGGCCCGCAGGCGGTAGACGTCGCCGCGCTCGCGTCCGACGGCGACGACGAGCGCACCCTCTCCGCGTCCGACGAGCGGAACGAGCGGGGCGAGGTAGAGGTCCCGGCCTACGCGGACGCGGTCCGCGACCGATTCGCTGAGCGGCAGCGGCTGCCAGAGGTTGTCGAGCCCGGCGCAGAAGACGGTCAAGCCGCGCGCGCCGTCACGCGTGAACTCGTCGCCGTAGTAGCGCTTGATCCGGGCGAAGTCCGAGCGCAGCGCCTCTCGCTGCTCGTGGGTGAGTTCGGGACGCGACGTCGCCGAGCGCTTCTCCGCCTGGTCGAGCAGGGAGTTCACGCGAATATCGGCGTCCGCCGGCGTCGGCGTGTCGCTCGGATCGAGATCGAGGTAGAAGCTGATCGCGCAACCCTTCTCTGCGCGAAATCCCGCCAGATCTCGAAGACTCTCCCAGCTGACCGTTGCGGCCACGCCCGCCTCCCTTTACCGCAAAGCGGCGATTGTATGCACGTGCGATTCCTGACGATTGGGCACGGAACGCGGCCGGCCGAGGAGCTCGTGGAGTGCCTGCGGGAAGCGGGAGCCCAGACGCTGATCGACGTTCGGCGATTCCCTGGCTCGCGCCGGAACCCACAGTTCAACCAGGAGACGCTCGCCCAGACGCTCGATACCGCGGCCATCGCCTACCGGCACGCGCTGGAGCTCGGCGGCCGACGGTCCGGCGAACCCGGCGAGGAGCGCTTCGGCTGCATTCGCACGCCGGCCTTCCGGAGCTACGCCGCGCGGATGAGACGACCCGAATGGCAGCAGGCGTTCGAGACCGCGCTGGTCGAGCCGACGCCTTGCTTCATGTGCGCCGAGACACCCTGGTGGCGCTGCCACCGCCGCTTCATCGCGGAGCTCCTCGTCGCCCGTGGTCACGAAGTCGTTCATCTCATCCGTCCGCATCGGGTTCAGCACCATCGCTTGGGCGACGACAGCGAGATCCGCGACGGCAAGCTGTATATCTGCGGCCAACTAGTGGCGTAGGAAGTTTCGACCGACCGACATCGTTTAATACATCAGAGATGAACACTATTGCCGTGCGCGAATTGATCATCATCGGCGGAGGCCCCGCCGGCTATACGGCTGCGCTCTATGCGGCGCGCGCCAATCTGAACCCGCTCGTGATCGAAGGGTTCAACTGGGGCGGCCAGCTGATGATCACGAGCGATGTCGAGAACTACCCGGGCTACGCGGACGGCGTGCTCGGCCCGCAGATGATGCAGGACTTCCGCCACCAGGCGGAGCGCTTCGGCGCGGACTTCCTCACCGACGACGTGACGCGCGTCGATTTCTCCGAGCGCCCGTACAGGGTGTACGTCGGCGACGACGAGTACGCCGCGAAGGCCGTGATCATCGCGACCGGCGCCAACGCGCGCCAGCTCGGCCTTCCCTCCGAGCAGGCGCTGCACGGTCGCGGCGTCACCTACTGCGCCACATGCGATGCCCCCTTCTACCGAGAGAAGGACGTCATCGTCGTCGGAGGTGGCGACTCGGCGATGGAGGAGGCGATCTTCCTGACGAAGTTCGCCACGAAGGTCACCGTCGTCCACCGCCGGGACGAGTTCCGCGCCTCGCAGATCATGCTCGACCGCGCCCGCCAGAACGAGAGGATCGACTGGGTCCTGAACAGCGTGGTCGACGAGGTGATCGCGGGCGAAAGCGGCGCCATGAGCGGCGTGCGCCTGCGCGACACGGTCACGGACGAGACCTCGGAGCTCGAAGCCCAGGGGCTCTTCGTGGCCATCGGCCATGATCCCAACACGAAGCTCTTCCTCGGCTGGCTCGAC
>JBIOYJ010000076.1:0-7225 GCA_044870105.1 Gaiellaceae bacterium
GGGATGCCCATCATGTCCCAGGCCTCCCGCTCGTGCCAGTCGGCCGTGGGCCAGACGGGAACGATGCTCTGCACGGGCTCGCCGTCGTCGAGCCAGACCTGGAGGCGGACGCGCCGGCCGGACGGGATCGCCACCAGATGGTAGTTGACGGCGAAGCGCTTGGGCTTCGGCTGCGGGGTGATCGCGAAGCCTTGCGCCGCATGCGGCTGGAGCTGGTCACCCGCAGCGGTGCCGTAATACCCCGCGACCCGGCGCTCGCCCCAGCCGAGGTAGTCGGTCGGCGAGACGTCGGAGAGAAAGTTGAACCCTTCGACATCGCGCAGGTGTTCCGCCGCGTCGAGAAGACGCGCCGGATCGACGACGAGCGTCGTCTCGCCGCGTGCCTCCCGGGTCTCGACCAATCCGGGGACACGCTCGTAGGGCACTAGCTCGCCACCCCGCGGATCTCGTACGCGGGCGGGACGCCGGCCTGCACCTTCTCGTGCAGGCGGATGATTCCCTCCATCAAGGCCTCCGGCCGAGGCGGGCAACCCGGAACGTGGATGTCGACGGCGACGATCTTGTCCACCCCCTGGAGCACGGCGTAGTTGTTGAACATCCCGCCCGAGCTCGCGCACGCGCCCATCGCGATCACCCACTTCGGCTCCAGCATCTGGTCGTAGATCTGGCGGAGCGGCGCGGCCATCTTGTGCGCGACCCTCCCGGAGACGATCAGCAGGTCGGCCTGGCGGGGCGAGGAGCGGAACGCCTCCATCCCGAAGCGCGCGATGTCGTACCGCGCCGAGACGATCGACATCATCTCGATCGCACAGCACGCAAGCCCGAACGTGTCGGGCCACATCGACTTCGACTGCGCCCAGAGCACGGCCTTCTCGAGCGTCGTCAGCATCAGGCGCTCCTCGAGGTCTCCGACCTCCTGCTCGAAGACGCTTGGCCCCTTGCCGCGCCATTGCACTCGCTCGGACTGCAGGCCGTAGTCCGCGAGGCGCTTCTTGCTCAAGGCCTGATCTCCTGATGGAACTCGGGTCGACCGGTCAGTTCAGACGGTCGTCCGAGCAAAGCTCGCACGACCTGAGGTCGACATCGCAAGCGATGTCTCAGCGCCAGTCGAGGGCCCCCTTCCGCCAGATGTAGACGTACGCGAGCAGCAGGATCCCGAGGAAGAACGCGAACTCGACGAACCCGAACCACCCGAGCCGCTCGAGGATCACGCCGAGCGGATATAGGAAGACGATCTCGATGTCGAAGACGATGAAGAGCATTGCAGTCAGGTAGAAGCTGATCGTGAAGCGTTGGGTGCGAGGCGGACCCAGGGAGACGCCGGACTCGAAGGGGATCGTTCGGGCGCGTGGGCGCCGGCGCGGGCGGGTCGCGAACGCGAACGACATCGCCACCATCGAGGCGGGGATCGCGAGGGCGAAGGCTCCGTAGATCAGGAACGGAAGCCAGCTATCCAGCACGCGTCCTCCCGGCCAAGCGAGCGGCAACTTACCAAAGCACAAGCCCGCGCGAATCCCGCTCAACGATGCGCGAGACAGCTGTTACAAACTGGCCGTCTCGCGCGGGGGATGCATCCTCAGAGGGGGTTGCTACGATGCGCTCGAGATGGCGGTTACCGAGCGCCCCACACTCGTCTCGATCACCGCGAGCGCGGCGGAGAAGATCCAGCAACTGCAGGCCGAGGAGCCGGCGGGCGAAGCCGAGGTGCTTCGCGTCGCCGTCCAAGGCGGTGGCTGCTCCGGATTTCAATACGCGCTTGGCTTTGACCGCGGCGCCCAGGAGGGCGACAACGAGATCGAGCTCCACGGCGTTCGCGTCGTCGTCGATCCGTTCAGCGCGCCGTACCTGGCGGGCACCGAGATCGACTGGGTCGACGGCCTCCAGGCTGGCTTCGCGATCAACAACCCGAACGTCTCCGCCTCCTGCGGCTGCGGCCACTCCTTCCAGGTGGAAGAGGGCGAGGCGCCGGAAGGTGCCGCCGGTTGCGGCTCCGGCTGTAGCCACTAGAGCCCTCGTTACGATTCAGGCGCCTTGAACGACACAGGCGTCGTCGACATCACCATCCTCGGCGCCGGCCCCACCGGCCTTGCGGCCGCGTACTACGCCGGCCACCGCGACGCGTCTGTCCGCATCATCGAGAGCCTGGAGCAGGTCGGCGGCCAGGTCGCGGCTGTGTACCCGGAGAAGCACGTCTACGACGTCGCCGGATACCCGAAGATCCTCGGCCAGAAGCTGATCGATCTCTGCGCCGAACAGGGCCTCCAGTACGGACCGGAGATCCACCTCGGCGAGGAAGTGCAGACGTTGGAGCGCCTGAGCCAGAACGGCGAGGAGCTGCTTGCAGTCAGCACCGACAAGGGCGGCCCGTACCTCTCGCGTGCGCTGATCATCACGGCCGGACACGGCGCCTTCGAGCCGCGACGGCTCGGAATCGACGGGATCGAGGACTGGGAGGGCCGCGGCGTCCACTACTTCGTGCGCGAGAAAGAGGTCTTTCGCGATCGCACCTGCGTGATCGTGGGAGGGGGGGACTCGGCGCTGGACTGGACGCTGGGCCTCCAGGACACGGCGAAGCTCCCGATCGCGCTCGTCCACCGGCGCGATCGCTTTCGCGCGTTGGAGTCATCGGTGAAGGAGGCTCAGGCGCTCGAGAACGAGGGCCGCGTTCGGATCATGACGCCGTGCGAGGTCCGCGAGATCCACGGCGACGGGAACCTGCAGGCAGTGACGATCGAGAACACCGCCACGGGCGAAGCCGAGCAGGTCGAGTGCGACGCGCTGATCACGCTGCTGGGTTTCCACTCGCACCTCGGCGCCATCGCCGATTGGGGTCTCGAGCTCGAGGGCAAGCGGCAGATCAGGATCGACCCGATGAACTGCGAGACGAATCTTCCGCTCGTCTACGCGGCCGGAGACGTGGCCGGGTATCCCGGCAAGATCACCCTGATCACGATTGGCATGGGCGAGGCCGCGATCGCGGCGAACAACGCAATTGCGCAGATTCGCGGCGAGAAGGTCCAGCCGAAATACTCGACCGATTAGCCCTCCTCCCTCGTTCGAGGGACGAGTTCGACCCCCGGCAGCGCCGATCCACCGCTTGCAGGCGATGGCAAAGCAAACGCTGGAATGTCTCAAGTGCGGGACGACGAGAGAGGTCGTCGTCGCGCAGTCGCGCCTGGAGACCGGAGAGTGCCCCTGCTGCCGCTACGTCGGCTGGGCCGACCCTGCCGAGCTCGACGAGCCGATGCGCAAGATTCTGCGCGAGCGCCCGCTCGAATCGCGCCGCCTGCGCGCCGTTGCGTAGTAGCCGTGGCCGGATCACGTCGAGAGACGCCGATATTCAATTCTTGACACCCTTCCGTAGCCGCGCTTAACTGCCCGCCGGGGAAAATCCCCGCGCATGCGCGCGGGTCTTGTGGATCCACGAGAGGGGATGAGGATGAGGAAATACAGGCTTGCGGGTGGGCTTGCGCTCGTACTCGCCGCCGCGATCGCGACCGTCGCCTTCGGCGTTGGCCGCAGCTCGACGACGGCGAAGTCTCAGCGCGGAACCGCCCAGGTTCTGAAGGGCACGATGGCGCCCGGACGAATCGACAAGATCGAGAAGGGCCGCGAATCGGCGCAGGAGATCCTGAACGGCGCCGAGCAGGAGGCGTACTCCGATCGCGCGTATCCCTTCGCGACGATCAGGTTCGCGCAGACTCAGGCGGCCGAACGGGCTGCCGAGAGGGTCGAGGCCAGGGGCCCGGGGCATCCGAAACGCTGGAAGCCGATCGGGCCGGACACGCTGAACGTCGACACGCTCGGCACACAGACCGCCGGGCCGCCGACGCAGTGGTCGGGCCGCGTCACGGCCATGGCCGTTGCGCCGAACTGCAGTGCACGGAGCTGCCGACTCTACGTCGCCGCCGCGGGCGGCGGCATCTGGGTAGCCGACAACGCCCTGTCCAGGCATCCGGACTGGCGGCAGATCAGCGACGGCGGAATTCCGACCAACTCGATCGGCTCGATGCTCATCGATCCGACCGATCATTCCGGCCGGACGATCTACGTCGGGACCGGTGAGCCGAACGGCTCCAGCGACAGCGAGGCCGGCCTCGGCCTGTACAGGTCGACCGACGCGGGCAACCACTGGTCCCTCGTGGGCGGGAGCCTCGCAGTCGCGAAGGACCGGGCGATCGGAGCGATCGCGATCGATCCGAACAATCGGAACCACATCCTGATCGGGACGGCGGTTGCGCGGCACGGGCTGTCGTCGCAGTCCGGCGGCCGCTACACGCCGCCAGGGGCTCCGCTCGTCGGCGTCTACTCGTCGACGAACGGCGGGGCGAGCTTCTCGCCGGCTCTGATCAGGGCGCAGGATCCTGTTGCTCCAGGCTCCGCCAGCGGAAACGACTTCTTCCGCGGCGGCGTCACGGAGATCCAGTACGACCCGCTGAACGCGAGCAGGCTGTTCGTCGCGATGGACGGCTACGGGCTGTCCCGCTCGAACGACGACGGCGTGACGTACGAGTCGATCTTCGACTCCAATCCCGAGTACACGCAGGACACGCTGGGTGCCCGCTTCGACTTCGATGCGGTTGCGCTTCCGAACGGGAAGACGCGGATCTATCTCGGCGGCGGCAGCCAGATCTTCAACGCCGACTTCACCGCGGTGATCGATGCGTCCAGGCTCTGGCGCGTCGACGACGCGAGCCTCCCCGCCGCGGCGCTGACCACAGGCGGCACCAACTCCGGCTGGACGAGCCTGTCCAGCTCGGTCAACGGCACTCCCGGCTTTGCCTCGTACGACTTCTGTCGCGGGCAGTGCTGGTACGACCAGTTCGTCGACTCGCCTCCCGGACGGCCGGACTCGGTGGTCTTCGGTGGCGTCTTCCAGTACGAGGAGTCGCCGCTCTACGCCGGTCCCGACCGCTCGAACGGGCGGGCCGTGATGCTGTCGACCGACGCAGGTGTGCACTTCACGGACATGACGTCTGACGCTCGGAACGCTTCGGGAATCCTCTTCCATGCGGAGACGATCCACCCGGACCAGCACGCGATTGCCTTCGTGCCCAGCAACCCCGACATCATGTTCGTGGGGAACGACGGCGGCGTAAGCCGGACCGACGGGACGTACACGAACGATGCAGACCGCTGTAACTCGCGCGGTCTGAATGCCGTCGATCTCGCCGAGTGCCGTGCCTGGCTCAGCAAGATCCCGACGCGCATCTTCGTGATGAACGCGGGCCTTGGGACGCTTCAGTTCCAGAGCCTGTCGGTCAACGCCAACAATCCGCTCCATGACGTCATGGGCGGCACGCAGGACAACGGAACGCTGGTCTACTCCGGTTCGCCCACCTGGTTCCTGCCGGTGACGGGCGACGGCGGCGACTCGGGCATCGATCCGACCGCTCCGAACAAGCGGTTCCACACCTACACAAACACGTTCATCGACGTGAACTTCCATGGCGTGACCCCGGAGACGTGGCTGTGGGTCGGGGACACGATGTTCTTCTCCGGCGAGGCGTCGGCGTTCTACGCACCGGTTCGCCAGGACCCCGTCCACGGCGGCCAGATCTTCGCCGGGATGCAGCACGTGTGGCGGACGCAGGACACCGGTGGCGATCAGGCGTTCCTCGAGGCTCACTGCAACACCACGGGCCTCTTCGGAACGAGCGATCAGCTCTTCACCGGTAACTGCGGCGACTTCGTCCGCCTGGGCGGTCCCGCAGGCGACCTCGTCGGCGCCGCTTGGGGTGCCGACAAGGGTGGCTCCTACACGGTCGCGATCGAGCGGGCGAACGATCAGAACACGATGTGGGTCGGAACCCGTCGTGGGCGAGTCTTCGTCTCGGAGAACGCCGACGCGGCGAACCCCGACGATGTGGCATACGCACGGATCGATTCGGCGGCGACGCCGACGCGGCTCCCGAGTGGCATCGCGGTCGATCCGACCGACCCGAACCACGCATACATCACGTTCTCGGGCTACAACGCCTACGCGCTGGCCTCAGGCCAGGCGACCGGGCACGTGTTCGAGGTCAACTACAACCCGAACACGAACACGGCGACGTGGACGAACCTCGACAAGAACCTCGGGGACGAGCCGATCACCGACGTCGTCTACGACGCGGCGACCGGCGACCTGTACATCTCGACCGACTTCGGCGTCAACCGCCTGGCGGCCGGCTCCTCGAGCTGGGTGCCTGCGGCGGCTGGCCTGCCGGAGGTCGCGGTCTACGGGCTCAACATCGCCAACACGAAGCAGGGCGGGCGCGTGATCTACGCGGCGACGCACGGCCGCGGCGCGTACCGCCTCAAGCTGGGCACGGCTCACTAGCCCAGGCAAAAAACAGACGAATGAAGGGCCGGCCTCGCGCCGGCCCTTCGTCTGTCGTCCGGTGACACCGGGCTAGACTCGCGCTCGTGACGCGCGTCGAGCACGAGGAGCTCTGGGGGAACGAGACCCGTAAGGCGGTCGAGAACTTCCCGGTCTCAGGCGAGCCGATTCCGCCGCCGGTCGCGCGCTGGCTCGGCCGAATCAAGGCCGCGGCCGCCCGCGTGAATGCCGAGCTTGGCCTGCTCGACGCGGACAAGGCCGAGCGAATCGCGTCCGCGGCCGACCGGGTAGCGGCGGGCGAGCTCGACGACCAGTTTCCGATCGACGTCTTCCAGACGGGATCGGGAACGTCCTCGAACATGAACGCCAACGAGGTGATCGCCGCACTCGCCGGTGACGACGTCCACGCGAACGACGACGTCAACCTCGGTCAGTCCTCGAACGACGTTTTCCCCTCCGCCGTCCACCTGGCCGCGCTCGAGGAGATAACGCGCGACTTGATGCCGGCGCTCGACGGCCTGGCCGGGGCGCTCGAGACGAAGGCGAAGGAGTTCGACGACGTCGTCAAGTCCGGTCGCACGCATTTGAGGGACGCCGTTCCGGTGACGCTTGGACAGGAGTTCTCCGGCTACGCGGCGCAGGTGCGGCAGGGAATCGCGCGGGTCGGGTCGACGCTCGGCCGGCTCGGCCAGATCCCGCTCGGGGGGACCGCGGTAGGTACCGGGCTGAACACTCATCCCGAATTCGCGGACCGCGTGCGCCGCAGCCTCTCCGAAGAAACGGGCCTCGAGATCTCGCCGCCGGCCGACTCCTTCGAGGCGCAGGCGGCCCGCGACGCGCTGGTCGAAGCCTCGGGGGCGCTCAAGACCGTCGCCGTCTCGCTCACGAAGATCGCCAACGACC
>JBIOYJ010000077.1:0-2241 GCA_044870105.1 Gaiellaceae bacterium
GAGTGCGCGCCGAGCCCGTCCGTCAGCTCCTTGATCCGCTCGACGCCGTCGTCGCCGCGCTCCTCGACGATCTCGGTTGCGCCGAACTCGCGCGCCAGGCGCTGCCGCGACTCGTGGCGGCTCATCGCGATGACCCGCTCGGCGCCCAGCTGCGTCGCCGCGAGCACGGCGAGCAGTCCGACTGCCCCGTCGCCGACGACCGCGACCGTCTTGCCCGGGCCGGCTTCGGCAGCGACCGCGCCGAACCAGCCGGTACCGAGCACATCGGAGGCCGAGACGAGGCTCGGGATCAGATCATCCGAAGGGATCTCCGGTGTGGCGACGAGAGTCCCGTCGGCAAATGGGATGCGCAGCCGCTCGGCCTGCGCGCCCAGCGAGCCCATCGGGATGCGGTTGACGCAGGCGCTCTGGTAGCCGGCTTGACAGATCTCGCAGGTGTTGTCGGAACCCCAGAACGAGCCGACCACGAACTGGCCGAGCTTGATCGCTTCGACCTCCGCGCCGACCTCCTCGACGATCCCGACGTACTCATGACCCATCGGTGCGGGCCAGGCGAGATCCTCGATCCCGCGGTAGGGCCAGAGATCCGACCCGCAGACGCACGCCGCCGACACACGGATCACCACGTCGGTCGGCTCGAGGATCCGCGGCTCCTCACGCTCTTCGACCCGCACGTCGCCCGGGCCGTACATGACGGTTCCGCGCATCAGCGATCACCTCCTGCTCGTCACGCGTACCGTGTTCGTCCGACAGTGCCACGCTCGCGGCGGCGGTGACCTACCCGCTGGTTACGCGTACTGACAGGGCACCCCAGCTGCCCGGAAGACGACCTACGCTTCCGATGTGGACATCAAGACCGAAATCCGCGATTTCCTCACATCCCGGCGAGCGCGGATCACGCCGGAAGAGGCCGGCCTGAAGTCGTTCGGTCAGCGTCGCGTGCCGGGCCTGCGCCGCGAAGAGGTGGCGACGCTCGCGGGTCTCAGCATCGAGTACTACAACCGGCTCGAACGCGGAAACCTCGGCGGCGCCTCCGAGACCGTCCTCGACGCTCTCGCAGATGCGCTTCGGCTCGACGACGCGGAACGCGCGCATCTGTTCGACCTCGCCCGCGCCAGCCAGCCGTCGTCGCGCGAACGGCGTTCGGCTGCGGCATCGACCCTGCGACCGACCGTCCAATGGATGCTCGACTCGATGACGACCGCGGCGGCGTTCGCCGAGAACCGCCGCCTCGACTCACTCAGTGCCAACCAGCTCGGCCGCGCCCTCTACCCACCGATGTTCCGCGACGGCCCGCAGCCCGGGAACTGGGCGCGCTTCGTCTTCCTGAACCGCGAAGCGAGCGAGATCTACACCGACTGGGACCGTGCAGCCAAGGACACCGTGGCGCTCCTCCGCCTCGAAGCTGGACGCCACCCGAACGACCGCGCACTCACCGACCTGATCGGCGAGCTCGTCACGAAAAGCGACGAGTTCCGTGTCCTCTGGGCTGCGCACAACGTCCGTCTGCAGACGACAGGAGTCAAGCGGCTTAACCATCCGATCGTCGGCGAGCTCGAGCTCAGCTTCGAGCGCCTGGACGTGACGGCTGATCCCGACCTGATGCTCGTCGTCTATACCGCCGAACCCGGATCCCGGTCAGCAGAGTCGCTCGATCTGCTTGCAAGCTGGGCCGCGTCAGAAGCCGAGGGCCTCGCTCCAAGCGAGCCCAGCGCTCGCGGCCCACGCTCCGATTTGCGTTAGCCCGCTCCGCTCGACGACAGCAGCTGCGACGCAGGCGCGGCGCGGTCCTCGTCATGGGTATTCGCTACCGGGAGAGCCGGGCGCGAACTCGTCACCCCGACCTCGTGGGGTGCGCACGATCTTCGTTGCCTCAGGAGGCAAGACTACGCCCCGATTCTGTCCCCAAGACCTGTCCCCAGAACGCATGGCTTGGCGCGTGTCCGCCGCGAGTTCGCTTGAACACGGGGGCTGAGCCAGTTGACGCTGCCTCGACGAACACGGACCCCACCTTGTGAAGGAGGTGCTCGACGGTGTCGATCGCGGCAACAAAAACCCGCCCATTTGCGGGCGGTTCTTGTGTCGAAGAGAGCCCTCTTCCGGACTCGAACCGGAGACCCCCTCCTTACCATGGAGGTGCTCTACCAACTGAGCTAAGAGGGCGCTCGAGCCCCCATCGTAGCGCGGCCCGGGTTTCGCGAGAGCCGAGCGCGGTAACGACCTAAACGTGCTGCGCAAGCT